>DMNP01000398.1 GCA_003452695.1 Eggerthellaceae bacterium | reverse complement strand
TACGACACCGGATACGACGCCGGAGCTGCTGGCTATGGCGATGCCGGGGCGTACGACAATACGGGATACGACACCGGATACGACGCCGGAGCCGGTTACGATGCTGGCAATGTAGACGATTCTGCGGTGGGGTCCGGTGGCGAGGAAGCCTGCGTGGACGACATCGTCTTGAACTTCTAGAGGCGCCATGTCGGAGTACACTAACGAATTCAGGCGCATCGCCGCCACGTATCCAGACCGTGTCGCCTACTGCAATTCCGCCGGCGAGAGCATCACCTATGCCGAGCTCGACCGCAAGAGCGACGGGCTCGGCTCCTACCTGAACGATGTGCAGGCAGACAAGAATCCGGTCGTGCTGTACGGGCACAAATCGCCCCTCATGTACGTCGGCTTGCTGGCAAGCTTGAAAACGGGACGGGCGTACGTGCCGGTTGACACCGTCTATCCCGAAGGGCGCCTCGCCGGCATTCTGGACCAGCTCGAACAGAGCATCCTGATAAACACGACGGACACCGAGCTTCCCGAAGCCTCGAAGAGCGCCGTCAAGGTGCTGGGCAAGCAGGATGTGGAACGCCTCTGCGAGGAACGGGAGGGTGCCAAGGTGCCCCCCGAAGAAGCAGTGCAGGGCGACGATATCATGTACATCATGTTCACGTCCGGTTCCACGGGCCAACCCAAGGGCGTGATGATGCACGCCGGCTCCATCGACCATTTCCTGCGGCATTTCACGGGTATAATGGATTCGCATCCGGGTGACGTGTACTTCAACCGCGTGCCGCTGTCGTTCGACATGAGCATCTTCGACATCGTGCCGGGTCTGGCTACGGGCGGCACGCTGTACTCGTTGGAATCGCAACAGGAAGGCAGCCTGAAAGCCACGTTCGAAGCGCTGCGAGAAAGCCATGCGACGCAATGGACCAGCACCCCGTCGTTCATCGAGGCATGTCTTACAGACCCATCGTTCAACCAGGACATGATGCCGCAACTGCGTCTTTTCGCGCTTGGCGGCGAGGTGCTGCGCAACAACACGGCCGAACGGTTGCTCGATGCGTTTCCCAACGCTCGGCTGATAAACGCCTACGGACCGACCGAAACCGAATCGGTGAGCGAGCAGGACGTAACTCGCGAGATAGTCGAAACCTGCAACCCGATTCCCGTCGGGTATATGAGCCCCACGATGCGCGCTGTCATACGCGATCCCGAGACGCTTGCAGAACTGCCGGTCGGGCAAATCGGGGAAATCTACCTGGCCGGCCATACGGTGTCGAAGGGATACTACAAGCGGCCCGACCTGACCGAAGCCGCTTACTCCACGTATGAGACCGAAGACGGCGAGCTGCTTCCTTGCTACAAGACGGGGGACAAGGGCTATCTGGACGAGAAGGGCCGCCTGTATTGTCTCGGGCGCTACGATTTCCAGGTGAAGATCGGGGGCTTCCGCATCGAAATCAGCGAAATCGAGGAGTGTCTGTCGTCGTTTCCCGAAGTGGCCCAAGCGTGCGTCGTGCCCGTCTGGCGCAATGGCAGCATCGCGCACGTGTGCGCTTTCGTGCAGCTATCCGATGGCGAGGCCGACACTTCATATGCGCAGACGCGCAGCCTGAAGGCCAAGCTGAAGGCCGTTCTTCCCGACTACATGGTGCCGCGGGCGTTTCGCTATGTGGACGAGATGCCCACGAACACCAACGGCAAGATAGACCGCAAGGCGCTCGGAGAATTGGCTGGTAGTCGCTGATGGGTTTCTACACCGAGCCTGCGTTCTTCATTCTGCTCGGCATAGCCGTGGTGCCCGCCATCGTGCTCGGATGCCTTGAAAAGCGCATCCGGCTGTACGGCTTCGCGGTATCGCTTGTCTTCGTGGCGCTGCTGTTCATGCACTCATTGCAGGAGGCGGCGGCGCTCGCGTTCTTCCTCGTGCTGTCGTTTGTCATGCAGCGCTGGGTGCTGCACCTGTTCAGAAAGGAGAGCCCCCATGCGGTGGGGCTCTACCGGGTTGCGCTTGCGCTGACCATCGCACCCCTCGTGGTGTACAAGGTGGGTGCCGTCTTCGACGCCAACATCCTCGGGTTCCTGGGCATCTCGTACATGACGTTCAAGGCGGCGCAGGTTCTCATAGAAATCCGCGATGGCCTGATAACCAAGCTGTCGGTGCTGGACTTCTTCTATTTCCTGCTGTTCTTCCCGTCCTTCACGACCGGGCCGATCATGCGGTCGCGCGCATTCGTGGAAGACGTGGACGCGCCGCTACCGCGGGCGGAATACCTTGACCGCTTGGCGCTCGGGGCGCTGCGGTTTCTGGCGGGTGCCGTGTACAAGTTCGTCTTGGCGTCGCTTGCCTACTGGGCCTGGTGGTTCGTGCCCCAGGCCATCGGCTATGCAACCCCGGCGGCCGCGGTGGCAAGCGAGCTGTGCATAGCGGTGCTCTATGCCGCCTACCTGTTCTTCGACTTCGCGGGATACAGCTTCATGGCGATGGGCGCGGGTGCCGCCTTCGGAGTGAACGTTCCGCGCAACTTCAAGTTCCCGTTCCTCGCGCAAGACGTGAAGGATTTCTGGAACCGGTGGCACATGACGCTCACCTTCTGGCTGCGCGACTTCGTGTTCATGCGCATGACGAAGGCGCTGATAAAACGCCGCGTCTTCAAATCGCGCGTGACTACCGCCTGCGTGGGCTTCGTGTTCATCATGACCCTCATGGGCTGCTGGAACGGCCTGACCTTCGACTACGTATCGTGCGGAGTGTTCTTCGGCCTGGCCATGGCCGCAACCGAGCTGTTCCAGCGCAAGTCGAAGCTGTACCGCAACCACAAGAAGGACGCCTGGTTCAAGTTCGTCTCGTGGTTGCTGACCATGGTGTGGGTGCTTATCGGCCTCTCGTTCTTCAGCGGCCAGATCGGCAGGTTGATATTCGGGGGATAACGTCGGGCGGCGGGCGGACGGCCCGGCCGTGGATGAAAAGGCCGCCGACTGGGGCGGCGGAACGGAGGAAGACATGGATGCAGCGACACAAGAGCGCATTTTCGACCTGATAGAGGACATAGCGGGCGACCCGGTCGTGCGCGAGGAAGTGGATATCGACCTGTTCGAGGAGGGCCTGTTCGATTCGCTTGCGGCCATCGAATTCCTCGTGCGCGTGGAAGAGGAATTCGGCGTGTCCATCGCGCCGACGGAGGTCGAACGCGAAGACATGAACACGCCGGCGCTCATCGTGGCGCGCATAGCGGAGCGCCTGTAGTGGCCAGAAGGCGCATCATAGCCATAGCCCTGCTCGTGGCCTGCATCGTGTTCGCAGCGGCGCTGTTCGCGGTGGACCGTGCGCTGCCGGCGCAGTCCTACGTGGGCGACGAGAACAAGGACTACGGGTACGTGTATTCGGGTGTGAAGAGTTCCAGCGTGGATTTCACGACGGCATCCATGGCCGACGACGCGCTGCTGCTGTTCGGGTCGTCCGAGCTGTCCACGCCTCCGAGCCTCGTGCCGCAGGTGCCCGCGTCCACGTTCGGGATGCGCGATTGCGGCGTGGACCTCATGTACATTGGCGAAGCATACGACCAGAGCCTCTGGCATGCCATTGCGGCCGGCGCCTACGCCCCGCGCCTGAAGAACAAGAAGGTCGTCATCGTCGCTTCGCCGGTATGGTTTGCGGATGGGGGCTTGGATAACGACCTGTTCAAGACACGGTTCTCGTATTCGCTGTACCGCTCTTTCATGGCCAACGACGCCATCAGCGAAACCACGCGGGCATACGTGCAGAAACGCCTTGCGGAGCAGGGCATCGACAGCGCCGTGGTGGCGGCGGGCGCGGCTGACAACCCGCTGGCCATCGCAAACGATTTCGTCTTCGCCGCGATCGACGACCTCGGCATGAGAAGCGACCTGCGCGAGCTGCGCAAGAAGGGCTTCGAGCATCCCACCGGCGACGGCCAGCCGATAGATTTCGCGGCCGTGCGCGCCCGGGCGCTCGACGATGCCAAGGAACGGTCGCACAACGCCTGGGGATTCGACGACGAATTCTATCGGGAAAGCATCGAGGGCCAGGAAGAGGCTATCCGCGGCAAGCTTGCCGGCGAGACCTATTCCGATACGCCCGAATACGACGACTTCGGCCTCTTCCTGCGGGTTTGCAGCGAATCGGGTTTGCAGCCGCTCGTGGTCATCTCGCCCTTGTCGGGCGACTACTACGACTGGACGGGCATCGACGCCCAAACCCGCGCTTCCAGCTACGAGCACATACGCACCATAGCCGAGGCCTACGGTGCGCGCGTGGCCGATTTCAGCTCGCACGAATACGAAGTGTATTTCCTGCACGACCAGGTTCACTTCGGGTGGCTTGGTTGGGTAGACGTGGAACAGGCCATATACGAGTTCGCGCGGGAAGGAGCATAAGGCCCATGAGGAAGACGCCCAAGTATGCCAAGCACGCGAAACCGGCCGCCACGAAGGCGACGGCCGACTCGAAGGGGTCGCGCAAACGTTCCGGGAAACCCACCTTCACGGAATGGGTCGAATCGCACGGCGTCCTCGTGGCGGCGCTTCTCAGCATCGCCTGCAGCGCGGCCCTGCTCGTCCTGTTCTTCTTCGTCGCATTCACCGATTTTTCGGCGTCGGCGGATTTCGTTTATTCGCAGTTCTAGATAAGCCCGGCGCGAGCCCGTGGCGCGTGCCGAAAAGATGGGAGGTTGCATGACCGATTCCGGCAAGGTGAAATCCATCGTCATGGACGAGGAGGGCATAGACCGTTCGCTCACGCGCATCGCACACCAGATCCTCGAGCGCAACAAGGGCGCCGGAAACATCGCGCTCGTCGGCATCGTCACGCGCGGCGACCTTCTGGCCAAGCTCTTGGTCGAAAAGATCGAAGGCATCGAAGGCATCCGCGTGCCGCACGGGCGCCTGGACATAAGCTTCTACCGCGACGACTTCGCCACGCACATGTCGCCGGAAGTGCTCTCGACCGACATCATGTTCGACATCGACGGCCGCGATGTCGTGCTCGTCGACGACGTGCTGTACACGGGCCGCACGATTCGCGCGGCACTCGACGCGCTCATGGACATGGGCCGTCCGGCTTCGGTGCAGCTGGCCGTGCTCATCGACCGGGGGCATCGCCAGCTTCCCATCCGCGCGGATTTCGTCGGCAAGAACGTGCCTTCGGCGGCGGACGAAAACGTGCGAGTGTTCCTGAAGGAACCCGATGGGCGCTCGCAGGTGGAGATTCGGGAAATCGAAGCGGGCAAACGCGCGAGCAGCGCACCGCTGGGTGGTGAATAGCATGCCCTTCGAACACAAGCACCTCATCGACATACGCGAGTATTCGGCCGACGACATCGCACTTCTGCTGGACACCGCCGAGCGCTTCAAGGCCATAAACGAGCGGCGCATAAAGAAAGTGCCCGTGTTGAAGGGCTTCACGGTAGTGAACATGTTCAACGAACCGTCCACGCGTACGCGCTCGTCGTTTGAAATAGCCGAAAAGCGCCTGAGCTGCGACACGCTGAACTTCGGTGGAAGCTCCACTTCCACGGTGAAGGGCGAGAGCCTGGACGACACGGTGGAGACGCTGTGCGCCTACAAGATAGACATGATAGTCGTGCGCGACAAGCATGCCGGCGTGCCCCGCAAAGTAGCCGCGAAATCGGGCGTGAGCGTCATAGACGCGGGCGACGGCAAGCACCAGCATCCGACGCAGGCGCTGTTGGACCTGTACACCATGCGCGAACGCAAAGGGCGCATCGATGGCCTGAACGTGGGCATCGTGGGGGATATCGGCCATTCGCGCGTGTGCGGCTCGCTCGTGCCCGCCCTGAAGACCATGGGCGCGCACGTAACGTTGGTCGCACCGCAAACGCTGCTGCCCGCCGTGCCCGAAGCGCTTGGCGCCGACGCCGTTTCCAGCGACCTGGACGCCGTCCTGCCCGAGCTGGACGTGGTGTACATGCTGCGCATCCAGCAGGAGCGGCTGGAAGGCGCGCCCTTCCCCAGCTTGCGCGAGTATTCCCTGCTGTACGGCTTGAACGAGCGGCGCGACAAGCTGCTGCGCCCCGACGCCATCGTCTGCCATCCCGGGCCCATAAACCGCGGGGTCGAGCTGGATGCCTTCATGGCCGACCACCCGACGCGGTCGGTAATCCTCGACCAGGTGTATGCGGGCGTGCTCGTGCGCATGGCTGCGCTGTACCTGCTGCTCGGCGGATCCGGCGAACTTCAGTAACGGCAACGGGTCCTGCGAGACCCTGCAAGGGAAAGGCAAGATGACATGGCTCTGCTCTTGAAGAACGTGCATGCGATAGACCCCCAGGTGGGCATAGACGAAGTGTGCGAGGTGCTCATACGCGATGGGCGCATCGTGGAAATCGGCCACGACCTGGCCATGGAAAAGGGCGTCGAACGCGACTTGGGGGGCAAGGTGCTCGTGCCGGGCCTGGTGGACATGCACGTGCACTTGCGCGACCCCGGCCAGGAATACAAGGAAGACATCGAATCGGGCACGCGCGCGGCCGCACACGGTGGCTTCACCGACGTGTGCTGCATGCCCAACACCAACCCCATCATCGACACGGGTGCCATCGTCGAATACGTGCGCTCGCGTGCGGCCGAGGTGGGGAAGTGCCGCGTTCACGTGGCTGGAGCCTGCACCGTGGGCGAGAAGGGCGAGGCGCTCTCCGAAATGGGCGACATGGTGGCACACGGAGCCGTCATGTTCACCGACGACGGCCGCGGAGTGCAGTCCGCCGGCATGATGCGGCGGGTCATGGACTACGCAGCGCAATTTGGAAAGGCCGTGAGCAGCCACTGCCAAGACGAGAGCCTGGTGGGCAAGGGCCAGATCAACGAAGGCGCCGAATCCACGCGCCTCGGGCTTGCCGGGTGGCCCGCCGCGGGCGAAGAGATACAGATTGCCCGCGACATCGAGCTGTCGGCGCTTACGGGTTGCCCCATTCACGTGCAGCACCTTTCCAGCGCGCGCGGACTCGAGCTCGTGCGCCGCGGCAAGGCCGACGACGTGAAGGCGACGTGCGAGGTAACGCCTCACCACATGTTCCTGACCGATGAAAGCATCGGCGACGACTACGACACCTTCAAGAAGGTGAACCCGCCGCTGCGCACGGCTTCCGATGCGCAGGCCATCATCGACGGCGTGGTGGATGGCACGGTCGATTGCATCGTAACCGACCACGCACCGCATGCCGCCCACGAGAAGGCGCGAGAATTCGAGCTGGCGCCCTTCGGGATGACGGGCATCGAGACGAGCGTGGGGCTCGTGGTGGGCAATCTGGTGAACACGGGAAAGATTAGCTGGCAGCGCATGGTCGAGCTGATGAGCGTGAACCCGCGTCGCATCCTGGGCATCGACCGCGTGGCGCTCGAACCCGGCAGCCGCGCGGACCTGACGATCATCGACCCCGACATGAAATGGACCGTGGTGGAAGGCGAATTCGAGTCGAAGGCCTGCAATTCGGGATTCCTGGGCTGGGAGCTAACAGGCCGGGCCACCGACGTGTACGTGGGCGGCTATGCCACCATGGAAAACGGCGCCATAACCGACGAGCCGGTTCATTTGTAGAAGCTTCATACTGCCTCTTGGGGGGTAACCCATCGTCCCTGTCCGCCAGTGCGCCGGGGGCGAGTTCTCCCATTACCCTATTCGCAGGCCATAGAGCGTTGTCCGCACAGTGCTCCGGGGGACGAGCCTTCCCCCTAATGTTGGTGACCGGGCGCGGGCGGATCTCTCTTCGCAGTCCGCCCAGCCGCGCCGGGGGAAGGGCCCCGCGCGCCCCCTCGCGCCTTTTCCCCGCGATAACCGCGCTTGGGGAAACCGGCAATTACGCAAGGGCAGCTCACCACTTATTGAAGCTTTTTGGTGCTTACACTTACTAGCCGGTTTCCTTGTGGGCGCGGTTACTGCGGGGGGCGCTCAGAGGGCGCGCGGGGCCCTTCCCCCGGCGCGGCTGGGCTACTCGTGGGGAGTGTGTCGTGTGTCAGGGGGACGTTTCTCGCACACTCATTCGTTCTGTTGCCAATGGAGACGCCTCCTGGTTCGAGTGTGTCAACAGAAACGTCCCCCTGACACACAGAGCCGTCCGCGGGCGCGGCTGGACTGCTCTTGGGGGCTTTGTCAATTGGTGTAGACTGATGATTGCGTTGCCTGGGTGGTCTGTGGCTTGAAGTTTACTGCTTGCAACTCTTTTGTTCGAGTGGTAAAACCTTGCTTGAAACCATGGCTTTGGAGGTGTTCATGAACTGCGGACGTAAAGGCGTTGCAACCTCGGTTGGATATTCGTTTGCGCTGGCGGCGCTTTGCGGGTCGCTGCTCTCGCCACAGCCGGCGATTGCGGTCGAGGCAACGGGACAGGAGGCACCCGACGTCGGAGCGGAACAGGGCACGGGCGAGCGCGTGTATGCCGCGCCGGTGGCCGCTTCTAAGGACGAGACGGTTCACGTCTACGCCAACCTGGACGGAACGGTGCGGAGCACCGAGGTGTCGAGCATCCTGAAAAACCCCCTCGGCGAAGGCGCGCTTGCAGATGCCAGCGACCTGGCCGACATCGAAAGCGAGGAAGGGTCGCAGACGTTCAGCGGAGCGGGCGATGGCCTGGTATGGGAAACCGCCGGTTCGGATGTGCGCTACAAAGGCAGCTCGGCGAAGGCCGTGCCCGTTGCGGTGAAGGTGAGCTACTTCCTGGATGGGAAGGCTATCTCAGCCGACCAGCTTGCGGGCGCTACGGGGCGCCTGAAGGTTCGCTACGACTACGAGAACAATGCAACGGTGCAGCGCCAGATTCGCTGCCGGGAAGAGACGCTCGTCGTGCCCTTCACGTTCATAACGGCCCTGCTCTTCGATAACGACGAGTTCGCGAATGCCGAAGTCGTGAACGGCAAGCTAATAGAAGATGGCGACCGCACGATCGTCGCGGGCTATGCGATACCGGGGCTTTCGCGCAGTCTCGGCAAGATAACCGAAGACTTCGACATTCCCGAGTTCTTCGAGCTCAGCGCCGACGTCACCGACCTCCAGATGAAAACGGGGCTGACCATCGTCACGGCCGGCCTTGCAGAGGGGATTAACGCCGACGACATCGACGTCGCGCAGTTGGAAGATGCGTCCAGCGGCCTGACGGGAGCCATGGACCAGATACTCTCCGGCTGTTCGGAGCTGCACGCCGGCCTGAACAAGCTTGCGGCCGGGGCGCGCTCGGCCCAGGTTGCGAGCGGCCAACTTGCAAGCGGCGCCGACGAGCTGTCGGCTGCGGCGCAGACGCTCTCGGATGGCATGGGGACCATGCGCGATTCGGCCACCCAGCTGCCCGATGGCGTAAGGACGCTGCTCAACGGCGCAAGCGACCTTGCTGAAGGCTTGTCGGGCGCCGCGGATGGCGCGGGGTCCCTGAAAACGGGCGCCGAGCAGCTCGGATCGGGTCTCGGCGATTTGAAGAAGGGCATGGAAGACGGCGTGAAGGGCACCGACGAGCTTATCGCCGGCGCCGACGGACTTGCAAGCGGGCTTTCGCAGCTCGTGGGCGACGGTTCTGCATCCAACCCGGGCCTGACCGGCATGAAGGACGCCGCATCAATCCTGAGCTCGGGCATCGGCGACATGAAGACGGCCCTTGCGCAGCTTTCCAACTATCTTGACGCCGTCAGCTCCGGTGCCGCGCAAATATCAACGGGCGCCGGAAGCATCCAGGAGGGCGCCAAGGCCATAGCGGGAGGAGCCCAAGGCATCGCGACGGGCGCCGAGGCGCTCGGGTCTGCCGCAACGACGTTGCAGCAGTCGGCGGCCGATACGGTCTCGTCCATCGGCGACGCGCAGGCGGCGCTCGGTTCCATAGATGCGAGCGCCCTGTCTTCAGGCGACAAGAAGGCCCTCGAACAGGCGATGGCATCGCTCGAAGGCGCGTCCGGTTCGGGTGGCGAAGTGTCGTCCGGACTTGCCGGCGTGGTAGCGCAAACGGGAGGCCTGGCCGACGGTGCCGCCACGGTGGAATCCCTCGCGACCGGGATAGACGCCGGAGCCGCGGGCATCGCCACCGGGGCGGGGCAGATTGAGGCCGGCGCCCAGGAGGCGAAGTCCCAGATGGAACAAGCGACGGCAGAAGGAGGATCGCTCGATCAGCTGAAGGGCGGGGCTGATGCGGTTGAAGGCGGGCTCGACACGGCCATAGGCGGCATCGGGACCATCAAGACGGGCGTGCAGAAGGACCTGAAAGGCGGTTTGGAGCAGCTGAACGAGGGACAGAAGCAGGCCGTGGCGGGTTTGGGCGACGCGGAAACCGAGGAAACGCTCATCTATGGCGCGAATGCCCTGGCGACGGGCGCTGCGCAGCTGAAGGGCGACAAGGACGGCGGCCTGACCGCGGCCTCGAAAGGCGCCTCCGCGCTGGCCTCCGGCCTCTCCAAGCTCGACGAAAGCATGCCCGAGCTCTCCAAGGGCGTGAAACGGCTTGCGCGCGGCGCCTCCGCGCTTGCCGGCGGCATGGCGGATTACGCAACGGGCATCCACGCCTTCGACGAGGGAGCGGGCCAGCTGGCACAGGGCGTGCAGTCCGCATCGGACGGCACGGCCCAGCTAGCCGGCGGGCTTGCGCAGTTCAACGAGGAAGGCATCGGCCAGATTACCGACCTCATCGACGACGACCTGCTTCCCTTCGTCGACCGTCTCGACGCAATCAGCGCAGCGGCTGCGGAATACGATAACTTTTCCGGCATCACCGAAGGCACGCAAGGCACCGTTAAGTTTGTCATCGAAGTGAGCGGCGCATAGCGCAGATGATACAATTCCCCTAAACGCATCTGTTCGGATGCATTCGAGGAGGGGAAGGGCATGACTGCTTTGGTTAACGAAGCGGCCCGGCTCGTGTCAAACGAGCAGGTGGGGCCGCGCCTTTACCTTATGGTGCTCGAATCGCCCCAGGTTGCAGCCACCATCGCGCCGGGACAGTTCGTGCACATGAAGATTCCCGACGCCGAATCGCACGTGCTTCGCCGTCCGTTTTCCGTGTATGCGCGGTCGGTGCAGGCGGGAACGATCGAAGTGCTTTACCAGGTTGTCGGGTCCCTTACGCGGCGGATGCCGGACCTGCGCCCGGGAAGCACGGTGGAAACAATTGGCCCCGTCGGCAACACCTGGTCTGCCCCGCGCCTCTTCGATTCGGGCGAGGCGTCGTGCGCCTTGCTCGTCGGCGGCGGGGTGGGAGCGGCGCCGCTCTACCTTCTGGCCGAGCGGCTTGCGCAGGCGGGAAGAGAATTCGACGTGGTGCTCGGCGCGCAGACGCGCGATGCGCTCGTCGCGCGGAAACGCTACGAGCAGCTGTTGGGGCGCAATCCCATCTGCGCGACCGACGACGGCTCGTACGGCCATGCCGGTTTCTGCACGGGTCCCGTGCAGGAGCGACTGGAACAGGGCAGCCTGGAAACCGCGTCGCCCTACGACTACGTGGCCGTATGCGGACCGGAGCCGCTCATGATAATCGTCGCCGGCATGGCCGTTCGGGCTGATGTGCGTTGCGAGGTGTCCATGGAAAAGCGCATGGCATGCGGCATCGGCGCCTGCCTGTCGTGCGTCGTGGAAACGACGGCGGGGAAGAGGCGCTCGTGTGTCGACGGTCCCGTGTTCGATGCGAGCGAGGTGGTGTGGTGATGACCGCAACCGTGAACATGCAGGTCGACCTGGGCGGCCTAATCATGAGAAACCCCGTTACCGTCGCTTCCGGCACGTTTGNNCAACCGACGTGAAGCTTGCCGTGAACCTCGGCGGGCTTCCCATGAAAAACCCCGTTACGGTGGGTTCGGGCACCTTTGCCGCCGGCCGCGAGTACTCCGATTTCGTGGACGTGGGTTCCCTCGGGGCGGTAACGACGAAAGGCGTGTCGCTGCATGGTTGG
>DMNP01000070.1 GCA_003452695.1 Eggerthellaceae bacterium | reverse complement strand
TCAGGTCGTCGGGCACGCCGGGGTGCCCTCCCTGCTCGGGGAAGTTGGCCTCGGGGTCCTTCAGCCACATGAGGATCTGGAGCCGCGTGGGGTTCGATAGTGCCTTGAATGTCTCAATCATGTCCATAGATACATCATATCGTAATACCGCGATATGTCAACACATTCTTAGAACCCCGCCCTTCCGGACGAGCCGAGCCTGTGACGTCGTTGGATGGCGTGCAATCAGGGTTCATTTCCAAAGAATTGAAAACATTACACCTGTAAATAGGTTACTCCCACTCGATAATAAAAAAGGACGCTTTCTGCCGTACCAATCCGCGCCTCGACCTGGGTTATCTATTATTCTCCATGCCCGGAAAGGGCACGAAATCGCAGTACCACCGCGGCACCAGGGGTGGTACCGCTACGGTACCGCCCTGCGCCTGCAATAGTCGCTGGCACTGTTCGGCAACACTTCCCACCTGCGGAAGTGTCCAAGAAGAACAGCCATTGGCACTGCAGCCGGGCTCGGGGACGATTCCTCCCAAAACGACGCCTGCACGGGCCGCGGAGAATAATCGGCAACTTCATAGAATAATGAATATGACCTGCGCAAACGTCCTGTAGGAGAGGCGGTTTCTTGACGTTGTCTCCAAGTCATCCGCAACGAGCGGAATGATCCTGCGCCGGCGGCATTGCAATTGCCGCGATCTTCGGACCAAGGGGTCGCTTAAGAGCCGAGCTTCATGGTGGCTGACCCGCGAAAGGGACAGGAAATTAATAAAAGAAAGCCGCGAGAATGCCGGGGCGAAGACGCCAAGGGTCTGCTGTCTCCGCGGCATCCGAAGCAAGCGGCCTGCCCGACTGCCCCATGGGCGTGCCACAGGCTGCGAGATTTCTTAGTCTACGACGCCGTTGACTCACCCAACAAGAGTGTCATAGCTTACCGACCCATCCGCAACGCCTAGCATAGCTTTGAATGCATCCACCATCGCATTCAGCTCGTTGTAGTCGAAATCCGTGGGATCTTCGCTTTTGAGGGGGAGCCTCATCATCCCGAATCCCAGCTTCCCCATGTTAGCTCCCCTCTCTCTGCAGATGGTCTTGTTGGGGCTTATCTTGCGGTGAATGTCGCCTCGACGCTGCCCGATCCGACAGCGGATGAGAGCCCTGACACATCGGCGATCTTTCCTATGCGCGTGTAGGCGTAAGAGCTGGGGTGCGTCTCGTAGAAAACGACTATGCAGTCGTCTTGGTAGAGCATGACGTCTCCCGCCTCGATGGTTCCCGGATTGGACGGGTTGGAAGGGAGAGAGCCACTCACCATGAGGTACTTCTCGTTGCCGTTGAGCTCGCTCAAGGTGCCCGAGAGGGGAAGCATTCCCGCGAAGGCGCGTGCGGTGTCATTATCGACAAGCCTTATCTCGAAATCATGCCCGTTGAGTGTTGCCGTGACGCTCATGCTTACCTCTTCTTTCTGTGCCTCTGCCGGAACCGTTGCCGTCTCTGGCTGTCGGGCAGCTGCGCTGTCGTCCGTGCTCGCGCTTGTGCTCGCAGCCGAGGATGAACTGCTCTCGTTGCTTGCGACGGTCTCGCCACCTTGCTGCGAGCATCCTGATAGCGCTAGAAGGGCGCAGATGGCAAGCACTGTCGGTGCTGTCTTGAGTCTCATGCTGTACATCCCTCTCCTACAGACTCCGACCGAAGGCGCGGAGCTCCTCAAGTGCGGCATCCGAGACAGCGGCCGATTCTACTCCCTCGAAGACGCCGCAGTCCTCGACACCGTACCAGCCCTGCAGAAAGCCGTGGTAGATCGTCTCGGAAGCGCGGAAGACGCCCGGTGCACCCGAGGCGAGAATGAGCGCCATCTTCTTGCAAGCGGCAGGCACGCCTATTGCGTAGGTGCGGTTGATAGCGCAGGTGAGCTGTCCGGAAAGAGATCCGTAGTAGATGGGCGAGGCGATGACAATCATGTCCGCCGAATCGTAGAGCGGGTAGACCTTAGCCATGTCGTCCTTCTGGATGCAGGTGCCGTTGCCCTTGGTATGGCAGTACTCGCAGGCTGTGCACCCATGGATTTCCATATGCGCCACGTCTACGACATCAACGTCATGGGCAGCCTCGCGGGCTCCCTCGACGAACGCTGCGACGCGTGTCGCTGTGTGCCCGTTTGTTCGCGGGCTTCCCTGCAGAACGAGGATCTTCATCTTGCTCACGCTTTCCTGATCTCGACAGCGGACACGTCGCTCACGGAAGCGAGGGTCTCGACGGCTCCGTCGGCGAGCCTGCCCATGTTCAGCTGATCGTCGTAGGCCTGGGACTCCTCTTCACCAGCGAAGAACACAGCGAACCATCCGCCTCTCGGGTTGTAGTTCACATCTCCATTTCTCCAGCCTCGCCCTACTTGGGCATCGTCGTAGGAAAGGGAAAGGGGCATCTGCCCGCAATAGTCCATCCCGCTCGTGCCCACGCTTATGCGCAGGGGAAGGGCATCGTAGAGCTCCCTTGATGTGTCCGAGTCATTCAACTCGGCCTCGACAGTCGTGCCATTGAAGTCGAGGATTATCTTGTTCGGCATACGTGACCTCCTTCCCGACCCTATTCGCTTGCCATAAGAATCTCGCGGACCTCATCAGCGTCCAGCTTCTTGTAGCCGCCGTCCATAAAGAAGGTGGCCTTGACCACGTCGTCGTACATGTCAGGAGTTAGGCCCAGCTCACCAACAGTGCAGGCCACGCCGATCTCGTCCATCCAGTCTTCCATGGCCTCGATGCCCTCAAGCGCAACTTGCTCGTCCGTCCTGCCCGAGGGGTCAATATTCCAGACTTCGGTGGCAAAGCGAACGAACTTGGGCAATCCGTAGGGCATGATGTGCCTGTAGTAGGCCGGAGCCACGGCGGAGAGCGTCATGCCGTGGGTCGCGTCCGTCACCGCGCCGATGGCCTGGCCGATCATGTGCACTTCCCAATCGGTGGCCTTGCCGCAAGCAAGCAGCGTGTTCAAAGCCCAGGTACTGATCCAGCTGATGTTGGAGCGCGCCTCGTAGTCAGTCGGGTCTTTCACGGCGATGCGAGAGGCGTGAATCAGGTTTCTCATCATGCCCTCGGCGATGTAGTCGGAAACGTTGTCATCATCCCCGCTGAAGTATTGCTCTTGGATGTGGTTGAACGCATCGAATATGCCCGCGCGCATCTGCTTGTCGGGAACCGTGAACGTGAGCTCGGGGTTCACGATGGCGAAACGTGGAATGACCTTGGAGCCGAAGACATGTCCGATCTTGAGCTTCTCATCGGGGTTGGTGATGACTGAACCTGCATTCATCTCAGAGCCGGTCCCGGACATCGTGAGGATATCGCCGACGGGAATGATATCGCCGTCAGGGTCCTCCATGCGCACGTAGTACTTCTCCCAAGGGTCCTCATCGCTCGATGCGGAAACGGATACCGCCTTCGCGAAGTCGATGACCGAGCCGCCGCCGATGGCGAGCAGCAGATCGGCATCGGCCTCGCGTGCGATGCGGCAGCCTTCTCGCAGCTTGTCGGCAGTCGGATTGCTCATGACGCCCGAAATCTCTGTGACGTTCTTGCCAGCAGTCTCGAGAACCTCCATCACCTGATCGTATAGACCGCTCTTCTTGATGGAGCCGCCGCCGTAGACCAAGACGACATTGGGTCCGTATTCTGCAAGCTCGCTGGACAGATTGTCCAGCGCATTCTGTCCGAAATGGATGCGGCAGGGGTTGTGAAATGTAAAATCTCCAAGCATGATTCTCTCCCTTAGATCGTTTCAAATTGCCTATCTTGGGCACGTGTTTCCCATAACATTGCGTGACCTGCGAGCGTTCCTGGTATGGGACACCGCCCTTCGGATCAGTATCAATCCGAACGCAATGACCAAAAGGCCCATGACGCCAAGGTCCGAGGCAATAGAGCCACCGTTCGAGATGAAGACGGCGAGGAACGGGATGAAGATGGTCACACCCAGGTTGGCTGCGGTAAGGTAGAGGCCGTTCGCGAAGTCAGGAGCCTCGGGGGCTGCCGTGGATACGAGCCACTGATTCACATTGTTGGCGATGCCCGCCAAGATGCCGATAAGGCAAAGCATCACGCACGCTGCAATCTGGAAGCCTCCCGCGTAGAAGAGCGCGGCGAAGGCAACCAGCAGGACAACTGGAATGACAACGGAGGTGCGCACCGGCATCTTCGCCAGCAAGCGCCCCGCCGCCACGTTGCCCACGATGTTCGCCGCACCATAGCCAAGCAGCATGGCGCTCGTTGCTGCCGCAGCAAGGCCTAGGCCCGATTCGAGGTAGTCGGCCAAGAAGCCGTAGAAGCCGAACATCGCCCCGTTGAGCACCATCACCGAGACGAATGAGCTCCAAAGCAGCGGCTTCTTCAATATGGAGAGCTGTTCGCCGTAGGTAAGTGGATGCTCCACCGGCAGGCTGGGAACCAGGAACACCGTAGCAACGAACACAGCCAAGGTGACAAGGGCGAAGAACGTCATGGAGGCGAACAGCGAAAGCGCTGAGGCTAGAGCACTTGACACAGGTGCGCCGAGCACCATGCCCGCAGAAACGCCGACGAACACCCGCGCCGAGGCCTTCGCCGCTTGCTCCGGGGTACCCATCTGAGCGGCCATGGCGAGGGCAAGGGAGGTATAGAGCGGGTGGAAGGCAGCAGGGATGACACGCAACGCCAGCATGGTCTCGAAGTTTGGCGAGAACGCCGCCGCCCCATTGCATACGGTGAAGATGCCTAAGGTAAGCAGCATGACCGTCTTGCGGTTCACCTTTGAGAAGAGCAGGGGCATGATCGGTGCGGCGATGGCCACCACGAGCGCGAAGCCGCTCACCAGAAGCGATGCTTCGGCGACGGACACGCTATAGGCAGCTGACACATCGGGGACGATGCCCACGACGCCCATCTCGGTGTTGAGTATTCCGAATACGCCGACAGCGAGGGTCAAGACCAGAATGTTGTTGTTCGTTGACTTCATCGCCTGTACCCTCTCTTGTCCGCTTCAAGGGAGGCTTGCCTCCCACCATTGGCTCAAAGCTTTACCGCTATCTACATTGAGTTATCTTGTATGAATAATCAAATGCTTATAATGCAATTAGATTTATTCAGAATATGTATATTGCAACAATGGAGGGTTACATGGACTTGCGCGCCCTGCAATATCTTTTGGCCGTTGCCGATGAAGGGAACATCTCGAATGCGGCAAAGTCGCTGCACATGACCCAACCCACGCTCTCACGCCAACTGGCTGCTCTTGAAGACGAGCTGGGGTGCAAGTTGTTCACGCGGACCTACAAGGGCATGGAGCCAAACGAGAACGGCACGAAGCTCCTTCGGTATGCGCAATCGATGCTCGAGTTGGAGCAGAAGGCGAAAGACGAGCTGCGCCAAGGAGAGGAGTCCGTCACAGGGTCGGTCTACATCGGCGCGGGCGAGACGACCAACATGCGCTTTGTTGCCCAGGCGATGCAGGAGGTGTCGAAAGACCATCCGGAGGTCGATTTCGAGCTCTTCAGCGGCAGCACGGTCGATCTGTTCGATGGATTCATGCGCGGCGCTTACGACTTCCTGATCGAATGCGAGGTCAAGGCCCACATGGACATGAACTCGGCGATGCTTCCGATCGAGGATGTGTGGGGCGTGTACACGCGCCGAAACTCGCGTATCGGCTCCTTGAAGCGCGCACGCCCGGAAGACCTCGTGGGAGAGCCGCTCTTGATGGCGCGCCAGGCAAACAATCTGGGAAAGCTGGAGAGATGGGCCGGAGAGATCGCCGAAGAATACGATGTACGCGTCACCTATGGTCTCCCGCTGAATGCAGCGCTTATCGCCCGGGCAGGTTTCGGGAGCCTGCTAACATACGAGAACCTGAACGAAGTGGGCCAGGAAACCGAGATGGTCTTCGTCCCCCTTTTCCCGAAGCTGACCTCGAAGCAAGGAATCGTCTGGCGGAAAACGGAGCTCAGCAAGCAGGCTCAGGTATTTCTGGAATCGTTTACGGCAATTTGTTCGGCGGCGATTTCAAATACGAGCATGCCCGGGAAAGCTTCTTGAAGATCGCTCCTAAGGTGCAGTCTTCGAAGAAGCTCGATGCTGCAATCAGGGTATCAAGGCCTGTTATTGACGGGGTCGCATCAGGAGGGTTGACCTAAGTGGGAATATGGTCTCTGGAAGGTGAAGCTCAAATGTGCAAGTAGATGAAAAAGTACCCCTGAACAGGCATTCTTATTTCCACTCAGTATGCGCGTCGGTTGAAAACACTCAATCTACCTGCGCATTCATTCGCCCTATGGGGTGGGCTGCCACTAATTTGCCACGAATTGTTCCAGCTGGAAATCTCTGCCACGAACGACAGGGATTGGCGGTGTCACTCATTGACGTTATCCGAGAGCGGGCTCTTAGCGGCCCACTAGTGAAGC
>DMNP01000174.1 GCA_003452695.1 Eggerthellaceae bacterium | reverse complement strand
GTAGAGATGCCCATCTTCGACATGACGGATACGATGCCGGCGACCACTGCCCTGTTGTAGTTGCGCTGCGCCTCGACAGAGCCGAGCGCGATAACGCCCCGCTCGCATAACGCGGCTATCGTATCGTGCGCGAGATAAGGGTATATTCCCGACGCCGAGTAACCCACGAGCGCCGCGAAATCGTGCGGCGTGATGGCGTCCCCGGTTTCAACGATGATGTCGGCGTGAGTGCGAAGCCCGCGCCGAAGCAGGTGGTTGTGTACCGATGCCACTGCGAGCAGCGACGGGATGGGCACGCGGCCCTTGCCTGCGCGGTCCGAAATCACGATCAGGTCGGCACCCGAGCGCACGGCTTCCTCGGCACGTGCGCGCATGACGCCAAGCGCCTCGGCCAGCGCATGGGGACCGTCGTCCGCCGCATATGTGGCGCTGAGAGCCACCGGTTTGAAGCCATGCTTCTCGATGCGCGCGAGCGCCTGGAACTGGGCGCGGTCGAGCAAGGGCGTATCTAGCCGCACGAGCCGGCAGTTGGCGCGCGCGTCTTCCAGCAGGTTGCCGTGGTTGCCGACGTACAGCAGCGTAGACGTGATGAACGATTCGCGCAAGGCATCAATAGGCGGATTGGTGACCTGCGCAAAAAGCTGGTTGAAATAATCGAAGAAGCTCCGGGGCCTCTCGGATAGGCAGGCGATGGGGCTGTCGGTTCCCATCGACGCCAGCGGAGCCTTGCCGTCGCGCGCCATGGGGATGACGGCCTCCTCGACATCGTCGAAGAAGTAGCCGTGTTGCGCCTGCCGCACGTGCAGCGGCAGGCCGTCATCGGGTTGGGACAGCGGCGCCTGACCCCGGCGCCCCGTTTGGGCTGGGGCGCTGGGCGCCTGCGCGCCAGGCGCGTCGTCTCCGACGAGCTCATCGAGCGTGAGCATCTCGGCATCGATCCAGCTGCGGTAGGGCTTCTCGTTGGCGAAGGCGTCCTTGATCTCGTCGTCGAAAAGCACGCGCGCCTGCGAGGGGTCGACGAGCAACATCTGTCCGGGCCCCAAGCTGCCGGCGATGAGCACGCTGGCGGGGTCCACGTCAAGCACGCCCACTTCGCTCGACAGGATGAGCCGGTCATCGGAGGTGACGTAGTACCGCGCGGGGCGCAGCCCGTTTCGGTCGATGGTCGCGCCCGTCACGCACCCGTCTGAAAACGCTATGGCAGCAGGCCCATCCCAACCTTCGGTCAGCATTGACTGGTAGGCGTCCCATGCGCGCCGCTTGTCGGAGAGGTTGTCGTTGTTGTCCCACGGCTCAGGCAGGATCATCGACACGGCGCGGGCAAGGCTGCGGCCGTTCATGGTTATGAATTCCAGCACGTTGTCGAGCATAGACGAGTCCGACCCCTCGCCGTTCAGAATCGGCAGCACGTTTGCAAGATCGGCGCCCATGACCGGCGAGTACAGGTTTGCCTCGCGCGCCCGCGTCCAACTGACGTTGCAGCGCAGCGTGTTAATCTCACCGTTGTGCACGATGTAGCGGTTGGGATGCGCGCGTTCCCACGACGGGGTCGTGTTCGTGGAATAGCGCGAATGCACGAGCGCCACCGCCGTCTCGGTTGACGCGTCGTCCAGGTCGCAGTAGAAGCGTCGCAGCTGTGTGGATACGAGCATGCCCTTATACACGATGGTGCGCGCGCTCATCGAGCAGACATAGAAGATGCGCCCCTCAAGCGCCGGATCAGATGCGGCCGCCTTCTCGATGGTGCGGCGACAGACGTAGAGCCTGCGTTCGAACTCATCGCCGCCTTCCACATCATCGGGCCGCGCAAGAAAGACCTGCTTGATCGTGGGCATGCATTCGCGCGCCGTATCGCCCAGATCATGCGGATCAACCGGTACATCGCGCCAGAACAACAACGGCACTCCGCAGCGCGCGCATCCCTCTTCGAAGATTCGGACGGCGCTTGCCACCCCCTCATCGTCGCGCGGGAGGAACAACATGGCCACGCCGTAATCGCCCTCTGCGGGAAGGATGTGACCGCACTTCTGAGCTTCCTTGCGAAAGAACCGATGCGGCACCTGGAACAGGATGCCGGCACCGTCACCCGTGTTCTTCTCTAGGCCCACGCCGCCGCGGTGCTCAAGGTTGACAAGCACCGACAGCGCATCGTCGATCATCTGATGCGACCGCTTGCCCTGCAGGTGCGCCAAAGCACCGATGCCGCAGGCGTCGTGTTCGAATTCCGGCCGATACAGGCCCTTGCGGGCCGCTAAGCTGGACGAGTCGTTTCCCATAGTGCCCCTCATCATTTGCCCTGTACGCAATAAAGGCTACGGGCATAACGTGTCCCAACCGTTTCAGCACCGTTTCAAGCAAGTTAAACTTCCTACTCCTGTCACATCCAGTAGTAGCCTACGCCGCGTACGGTTCCAATGTGCTCGGCTAGGCCGGGGCCCAGCTTTGCGCGCACGCGGCGTATGTGCACGTCGACGGTGCGCGACCCGACGTAGGTATCGAACCCCCAGACGTTCTGCAACAGCACGTCGCGCGAAAACGTGTGGTTGGGATGCTGTACGAGGAACGCGAGCAGCGCGTATTCCAAGTACGTGAAGTCCACCGGCTCGCCCGAGATCGTCACCTGGTACGTCGCTAGGTTCATCGTCATGTCGTCAACGGTGATGGTCTTCGCCTGGTCATCCGCGTTCGTGCCCAACAAACGGCGGATGCGGACGAGGCATTCGGCATGGCTGGCATCGTGCATGACGAAATCGCAGGATAGGTCAGATGAAAGTCGCATCTCGCCGACGAGCGACTCGTCGGTGATGGCCAAAAGCGCGCACCCCCGGCTTTCCGAGAGCGCGACCACTTCCTGCAAGAGCTCGAACGCTTTATCGCGCGCCTCGAAAATTACCAAATCGACATCGGCGCCCGGAGCCAGCAGCCGCCTGAGCCGCTTGGTCGAGGCCGCAGAGACGTCGACGTCCAGCGTCGACAGGACGGGCTGGAACTTGAACGCGCTGTCGAGCGTGTTGGCGATGAAGAGGACCTGCTTGTTCATCTAAGGCCTTCCCTGCCCGCGGGCCGGCATGCCGTCGATGAAGAAGACGCAATACCAGATGATGAACGAGTAGACGATCCAGATGCGGCGCGACCGGTCTGCTCCCGCGCGATGCTCGTCGAGCAGGCGGCGAAGCTCGTCCACGTCGAAGAAGCGCGCCGCCACATCGCTTTCGAACGCGCGCTTCACCTCGTTGAAGCACCGCCCCTCGCGCAGCCACGACACGACGGGCACCGGAAAGCCCAGCTTTTCCTTCTGGGCCCAGTCGCGCGGGATGGCGCGCTCGGCCGCTTCGCGCAGCGTCACCTTCGTCTGGCGCTCGGTCACTTTCTGCGACGTGGGGATGGTTGACGCGAGGGCGAACACCTCGCGGTCGAGGAACGGGACGCGCGATTCCAGCGAATGCGCCATCGCCATCTTGTCGGTCTTCAGCAGGATGTCGCCGACGAGCCAGAACTGCATGTCGACGTGCTGCATGCGCGTCGTGTCGTCGAGCCCGGCTGCCTCGGCATAGGCTGCGGCCGTCAGCTGCTGGGGCGTGGGCAGGCTGCCCAGCCGGTCGCGCAGGGCGGGAGCCAGCAGGCGGTCGCGCTCTGCGGGCGTGAAGGCGACGCCGTTGGCGTTCGTGTAGTACCACTCCTCGACCTGCTCGGATGCGCGCTCGAGATAATTCGCACCGCGCTGGCCCATCGCATGCAGCACCTTCGAGCCGGCGCGCAGCACGCCCTTGGGCACCTTGCTCACACGCTCGTTGGCAAAGGGCGTCTGGTATATGCGGTAGCCGCCGAAGAACTCGTCTGCCCCTTCGCCCGAAAGCACCGCCTTGACGCGGCAGGCGGCCAGCTTGTCGACGAAGTACAGCGCAACCGCGCTCGGGTCGCCGGACGGCTCGTCCATATGCCATTGCACGCGGGGCAGCGATTCCCAATACTCGTCTTCGGTGATGTGATGCGCATCGTTTTCCACGTTCAGCCGGCCGGCAAGCTCGCGCGCCCAGCTGACCTCGTCGCGTTCGCTCTCGTATTCGGCGAACCCCACGGTGAACGTTTTTATGTCGGGGTTCTCGCGCGCCAGGCACGCAGCCAGGTAGCTCGAGTCGATGCCGCTTGACAGGAACGACCCCACTTCGACGTCGGCGACGTTGTGGTAGCGCACCGATTCGCGCATCGCCGCCTCGATGAGGTCGACCGTCTCTTCCGCGGAGCGGCTGGCATCAGGGCGGAAGTCAGGACGCCAGTAGCGCACGCACTGGAGCGGCGCATCGTCGCGCACGCGCAGGTAATGGCCGGGCAGCAGCTTGAACACGCCCTTGAAGAACGTCTCGGGCAGCGCCGAGAACTGGAAGCACAGGTACTGGGCAAGCGCCTCCTCGTTCAGCTGGCGCTCGTAGGCCGGATGCTCGAGGATGGACTTGATTTCCGACGCGAAGATGAACTGGCCGCGTTGCATGGTGTAGTAGAACGGCTTGATGCCGAAGAAGTCGCGCGCGCAAAACAGCTCGCGGGTGCGCGTGTCGTGGATGGCGAAGGCGAACATGCCGCGCAGGCGCGAGAGGACCTCTGCGCCCCAGGCGATGTAGCCGACGAGCAGCACCTCGGTGTCGGAATTGGTCGCGAAGGAATAGCCGAGCGTTTCCAGCTCGGCGCGCAGCTCGCGGTAGTTGTAGATCTCGCCGTTGAACACGATGGACCACCGGGTGCCGTCTTCGTCGCGCACGAGGGGCTGGGCCCCGCCTTCCAAGTCGATGAGCGAGAGCCGCCTATGCCCGAGCGCCACGCCGCTCTGAATGATGCGCCCCTCGCCATCCGGGCCGCGATGGGCCATGACGTCGCACATCCGCTGAAGCGTCGCGAAGTCGGCTTCTGCTTCCGCCGCCTTAGTGAATCCGCAAATGCCGCACATGCACGCACCCTTTACCCACAACCGGTCAACCTGCAAGCTTCCCGCTGTCTGTCATGCGAGGATTCTAAAATGCGCTGCCGCAGCGACCGGACCGCCGCGCGCGTTGTTTCGCAAACGGAAACGTCGATTTAATACCCCTGCAACAATGCTGGGAAATAATAAGCGCGAACGCGAGACGGGAGGTCGCAATGGCAAAGCACATCTTCGTGACGGGCGGCGTGGTGTCGTCGCTGGGCAAGGGGATAACCGCCGCATCGCTCGGGCACCTGCTGAAGGCGCGCGGCTACAAGGTGACCATGCAGAAGATGGACCCGTACCTGAACGTCGACCCCGGAACCATGAGCCCGTTTCAGCACGGCGAGGTGTTCGTGACCGACGACGGGCACGAGGGCGACCTTGACCTGGGGCACTACGAGCGCTTCATCGACGAGAACCTCTCGCGCGAGTCGAACTTCACGCAAGGCTCGGTTTACCAGTCGCTCGTGGCGCGCGAGCGTCGCGGCGATTTCCTGGGCGGCACGGTGCAGGTCATCCCGCACGTGACCGACGCCATAAAGGAGCGCGTGCTGCGCGCGGCAATGCAGACGGGCGCCCACATCGTCATCTCGGAGATCGGCGGCACCATAGGCGACATCGAAGGGCAGCCGTTCATCGAGGCCGTGCGCCAGCTTCGCCACGAGCTTGGCCCCGACAACGTCGTGTTCGTTCACGTCAGCCTCGTGCCCTACATCGCGGCGGCCCACGAGGTGAAGACGAAGCCCACGCAGCATTCCGTGAAGGAGATGCGCGGCATGGGCGTGCAGCCCGACTTCATCGTGTGCCGCTCCGACCATGAGATAGACGACGCCGTGCGCGCCAAGATCGCTCACTTCTGCGACGTGGACGTAGACTCGGTGCTGTCGTGCGTCGACGCGCCGAGCATCTACGACGTGCCGCTCGACCTGTTCGGACAGGGCTTCGACGCGAAGGTGCTCCAGCGCCTGAAGCTGCCCGAGTGCGAGCTTGCGCGCGTGCCCATGGCCGACTACGTCGAGGCGGCCGCCCGCTGCGAGGGCCAGGTGAGCATTGCCGTCGTCGGCAAGTACACGAGCCTGCCCG
>DMNP01000232.1 GCA_003452695.1 Eggerthellaceae bacterium | reverse complement strand
CGAAGGTAACGCGGTCCACGCAGTCCTCGTCGGCGGGGTCGATGGGGCACCACGCCTCGCGCAGGCAGCTTATAAGCATGCTCGGAGCCAGGTCGTCGTAGCGTTTCAGGAACGCTTCTATCTCGTGGCCGATTTGCACCTCGCCGCGCGAGGGAACGCGCTGAATCCAGCGCTCTGCCGCGGAAGCCGTGCCGCTTGCCTGGGCGCCGCATTGGGCGGAGCCGGTGCCCGAAATTGCTCCGTCGGCCGCAAGCTTGTTTGCACCAGCATCCGCATTCGCACCAGCGTCCGCATTCGCAGCAGAGCCGCCGCTCGCACCTGCACCTGCACCTGCGCCCACGCCTTCCATCAGCGGGTACAGCGCGCAAGCCTGCTCGAATCCGATCCCGCCCGTGCAGAATGCCGAAGCCGCCCTGCGGCTCATCTTCACGCGGCGCTTGTACACGATGCCGTCGAACTTCTTCTTCAGCTCCACGAACACCGCCTGCGCCTCGGAAAACGGGCTGTAGCTGCGGATGCGCAACTTCTCTTTTTAAAGCGGCTTTTCCAACGACCGGCAGATGAGCGACCGGTCCGGCGTGTCCAGGTACAGGCTGTCGATGCGCGTGGCGCCGTAGTCGTCCAGCCTCATGTGCGCGGCCAGTCCCGCCTTTATCGCTTGGCATTGCTCGGCCGTTATCAAGTACTTCTTTTCCTTGCGCTCGAACGTGTCGCTCTTCGTGGCCATGCTGGCGCTCCTTCCCTCGAACGCAACCCATCATACGCGCCCCCGCTGAAGCGAACCTGAAAAGCGGCGCGCGACACCGGGTGTTCCATGCTGCCCCGGGCCGGAGTCTACGCAGACGCGGCTTTCTAAAAGCATCCTGAAAGCCGCGCGGCGTGCTTTCAGGGTCGATTCAGGTTCGATGCATACCATGCAAACTGTCCGGAGCCGATGCGGAAGCGCGAAACGACGAAACGACGCGCAACGCAACACGGCGCAGCAGCCGGACACGGGGATAAGGGAAGAAACGGAAGGAACCACCATGGACGCAATCTTCACTTCGGTGCTCGGCACAACCGAATCCACCATGACCACGGCAACGGGAACGGGATTCATGATATGCACGATAGCATCCATCCTGCTCGGGCTGATCGGCGCGTTCATCTATATGTACCGCCACGACTATTCCAAGAACTTCGTCATCACGCTGGCGCTGCTACCCGTAATCGTGCAGATGGTCATCACGCTGGTGAACGGCAACATCGGCGCCGGCGTGGCGGTGATGGGCGTGTTCAACCTGGTGCGCTTCCGCTCCATCGCGGGCACGGCCAAGGACATCGGCAGCGTGTTCCTGGCCATGGCCATCGGCCTGGCAACGGGCATGGGATACATCGGCATCGCCGCCATGCTCACGGTCGTGGTGGGCGTGTTCAACATCATCTACGTCGTAACGCCGTTCGGCAAGTCGCACGAATCCAGCAAGCTGCTGAAGATCACCGTGCCGGAGGACCTGGAATTCGAGGGCGTCTTCGACGACGTGCTGGCCGGCTACACCCGCAGCTTCGAGCTGCAGAACGTAATGACCACCAACATGGGCAGCCTGTACCAGCTGGAATACAAGGTGAGCATGAAGGAACAGGGCCTGGAGAAGCGGATGATCGACGAGCTGCGCTGCCTGAACGGCAACCTGAAGATATCGCTGGGCAGCCCGCGCGCCAACCGCGAGGTGCTGTAGCGGGGCCCCGTGCGCTGGGAGCATGCCCCAACGGATGAAGGCAACCGCCCGAACGTGGGCGGATGTCCGGAAAGATGAAAGCCTGATGAAGTTCAAGGACATCGAAACGATGCGGAGAGAAACGGAGAACACTATGAAGATTCAGATGAGCAACAGGTGGCACGTGGTGCG
Source organism: Eggerthellaceae bacterium (assembly GCA_003452695.1). GTDB lineage: Bacteria > Actinomycetota > Coriobacteriia > Coriobacteriales > Eggerthellaceae > UBA9715. The sequence goes on along the minus strand of DMNP01000232.1, from coordinate 1,591 downwards.
ACAGGCCCTGACGAAGGTGAGCACGGCGGCGGTGGCGGTCATGCTTGCGGGAACGTGCCTCGTGGGCGCCGTGGGGTGCAGCGGCGGTCAGGTGCAATCCGTCGGTGCGAGCTCGGCGGTCGCAGCCAGCGCCGACACCGCTTCGAGCGAGGCGGCTTCCACGGGCGCGAGCACGACCGCGACCAGCGACGCAACGACCGCCGACACCGGCATCGTGGTCGCGAGCATCGATGAATCGCTGTACGACCTGGCCTACACCGACCGCGACAAGGATGCGTCCTACGACGAGTCCAGCGCAACCAAGATTCAGCTCAGCGCCGCAGGCGCGGCCACCGTGGAAGGCGCGGGCGCACAGTCCGATGGCACCACGACCACCATCAGCGAAGCGGGCGTGTATGTGATCAGCGGGTCTGTGGACGACGGGCAGATCCTCGTGAACGCGCCCGAGGACGCCAAGGTGCAGATCGTGCTGAACGGCGCTTCCATCACGAACGCCGACGGCCCCGGCATCTACGTGCAGCAGGCCGACAAGTGCTTCGTCACGCTGGCAGACGGCACCACGAACACGGTGTCCGACGGCACGGGCTACGTGTTGGCGGAAGGCGAGACCGAGCCCGACGCAGCCATCTATGCTTCATGCGACCTCGTTGTGCAGGGCGCGGGCACGCTAACCGTGAACGGCACCTACAACGACGCCGTGAAGACCAAGGACGACCTGATCGTCACCAATGGCACCGTTAACGTTACGTCTGTGGGCGATGGCCTGGTGGGCAAGGACAGCGTGAAGGTGCTTGCGGGCACGCTGAACGTGGACGCCCAGGGCGATGGCCTGAAGGCGAGCAAGGACGACAGCCAGAACAAGGGCTTCATCACCATCGACGGCGGCACGATAACCGTGAAGGCGGGCGACAAGGGCCTTTCGGCCGAGACCTACCTGCGCGTGGAAGACGGTGCCGTGCTGAACATAACAGCAACCGACGACGCCATCCATTCCGACGGGTGCCTGCGCCTGGACGGCGGCACCATAACCATCGAAGCCGGCGATGATGCCGTGCACGGCGAATACGTGCTGGAAGCCAACGGCGGCACCGTGAACGTTACCAAGTCGGTCGAAGCCTTCGAGGGCCAGGAGATAACCTTCAACGATGGCACCTTCAACCTCGTGGCCAGCGACGACGGGTTGAACGCGGCAACGGCGGGGACATCTTCCACGACAACGGCCAATGCGGCTGGCGGCATGGAGGCGCAGGGTGCGCAGGGCTCGCAGGGTGCGCAGGGTCAGGCGGCTGCCGCAGGCGATGCCGCAACGGCAAGCGACGCTTCGGGCGATGCTGCGATGGGCACTGCCCCCGACATGACAAGCGGCCAGGCGCCGACGGGCCAGCCTCCCGCGATGCCCAACGGCGAAGCGCCTTCGGGGCAAGCTTCGACGGGCCAGCCGCCAGCGATGCCCAACGGACAGGCGCCTGCTGCGGATGGCGCCGGCGACCAGGCGACGAGCGGTGGTTCCGCATCCAACATGCAGCAGGACTCCGGGAACACCCAGAATGCGCAGGGCAATCGCAGAGGCGGCATGGGCGGCATGGGCGGC
>DMNP01000014.1 GCA_003452695.1 Eggerthellaceae bacterium | reverse complement strand
GGGTCTGACCCTTTTTACACATTTTCGCCCAGAAGGTACTTCACGATCAGGTCGTTATCGACGTGGGGCTCGCGTAGCTCCTCCTTCATCCAGGGCGGGTACACGCGCTGACCCTTGGCGTCGGTCAGGTGGTACGAGCAGAACGGGATGGCCTGGCCGCTTGGCACGGTGACCATCATCGAGCACTCGCGCAGGCGCTGGATGTCCATGGTGTAGGCGTCCATGTAGTCCATGATGACGATGGAAAGCCCATCGCTTACGTACACGCCCTTTTTCGCTAGGATGTCGTAGAACACCGACCCCTGCGGGCTGTCGGGGCTGAAGGACTTATGATAGTCGTCCACCGTCATGAAGCGCGTGGCAGGCCAGAAACCGCTTGGATGCTCGTCTACGCCCAGGGGCGCCGGGCCCTTCACCAGGAACACGCCCGTATCGCACAGCGGGTTCGACGTGCCGAGCGGCCAGATGTCCTTCACGTCGATGAGGCCCTGCGACTGCTCGGCCAGTTTGAAGATGGTGTCGCCGGCGGTCATGCCCGTGGCCTGCCGCGCGTCGAAGCGGCCCGACGTGAACGCCGGCTGCAGGGCCAGGCCTGCGACGACATCGGAATTGTCCATGGCATAACGCAGCACGTCGCCCAGCTGGCCGTCGTTTACGCCGGCCAGGATGGTCATGCAGAGCACCACCTGCACGCCCGCTTCGCGACAGCGCTCCACCACCCGCAGCTTCGTCTTCAGGATGTCGCGGCCGCATGTGGTCTCGTACACGTCGCCGGTCATGCCATCGAACGACAGGAACAATCCCGTGACGCCGGCATCGCGCAGCTCTTCCAGATATCCGGCGCGATTCGCTATGACCAGCCCGTTCGTGTTCAGCTCGATGCCCCAGAACCCCTTCTGCCGGCCCATCCGTATAATCTCGGGCAGGTCCTTGCGGCAGGTTGGCTCGCCGCCGGTGAGCTGCACGGCTCCGTCCGTGCCGACGGCATTGGCGATGACATCGTACATCGCCGAAATCTCCTGGAGCGTGGGGTCGTGCTCTTCGGTGTCGGCGCTCATGAAGCACACGGGACAGCGCAGGTTGCACATCCATGTGACCTCGATTTCGAGCAGCGTGCCGCGCCGTTCGTGGCGCGCGCACGTGCCGCAGCCGAAGGGACACGGGGCCTTGCAGGGAATCGTGTTGCGCGGGGCTGTTTTGGGCATGGCCTGGGCTGTAAGCCAACGGTAATGGTCCACGTCGGGCCAGATGCGTGTTTCGAAGGCGCCGTGCTCATCGCAGCTGCGCGCCATCCACACCGCGCCCTTGTCGTCGGCATACACGTCTGCCGGCAGCGCTTTCAGGCACTCGGGGCAGACGGCTATCGTGTCGTGAAGATGCTCTGGCACTTGTTCCTCCATAGCTGCAACTGGCATGCGGATGGTCGGCCGCCGCCCAAGCACGTGTGCGCAGCGCCCTTTCCCGTTCTTAGCGCTCCGCGCGAAACCGCCGTGCGAGCGGCTCGTTGCGCGCGGATCGGCCCTACTTGTACTGGCTGGCCTCGTAGGCGTTCTCCTTGGCCTGGGCATCGCGTATGGCGGTCATTCCCTTTGCGATGCGCTGCTGTTCCTCGATGCTAAGCTCAGGCACTTCTTCCCCATCGGGGTCGTCCAGGAAATCGCGCGGGTCGTGGTTCTCGTTGGGCGGCGTGGATACGGTAATGCCCATTATCTCCACCCAGTTCAGCGTGCGCCGCGGCACGAAGAGCGGCTGGTACCTGGCCGCTTCGCGAATGGATTTCATGCACGATATGGCATGTCCCAGGTCGGTTACCTCGTCCACGTCGGCAACCGGGTCGAAGTACGCCGAGGGGATGTCGGCCTCCTGCAGTTTCTCCAGATAGCCGTCTAGTGCAGGGCGGCCGTCCATGTTGTAGTACACGCCCGTGTGGTCCATTACCGTGTTGTGGCTGAAGCCCACAAGCGAGGTGCCGCATTCCTGGCAGGGAGCGTACACGAAGCCGGGCTTGCCGATGCCCTGGAAGTAATCCAACCATTGGAATGCCTGGATAAGGTGGCTCTTGGGCATGGTGGGCACATCGCCGCCGATGGACACGATGGATTCGTAGCCCTGGTCAAATATCTGCTTGAAGGCGTCGTTGAAGTGCTCGTCGAAGGAGGAGCCGGTGTCCACGATGTAGTGGATGTCCATCGGCCAGGGACCTACCTTGTCGAAGATCTCCTGCACCTGCGGCAGGCTCTTGGCCGGCGTGGTGGAGCAGAAGAAGTCGTAGGTTATCTTGTCGGCATCGGGGTCGGCGGCAACCGCCTCGTCGTTCATCTGCTGCAGTTCCATAAGCGCTTGCATGGACATGTCGCACACGTCGTAGAAGCAGCACTTGTAGAACTGCGCTGCCTGTTCAAGCGTAAGGAATCCGCCGTATTCGGTGGTCATGCGCGTCTTCACGACGCCCGGCAACGGCGGTTTGGTGAATATGAGCAAGGCTTGTTTCTTTTCGGCCATAGTGCTTCTTTCTCTTAGCGGACGTTGTCTGCACGTCGTTTGCAATCAGTGCTCTATTGTAGCGCAGTGCGCACAGCTTCACGGTAAAAGCGCGCAGCCGCCCGCGAGGCGGCCAGCGGGCGGGGCGGGGAAAGGGG
>DMNP01000189.1 GCA_003452695.1 Eggerthellaceae bacterium | reverse complement strand
CGCCGGCGCTGGGGCTGTTCGCGGCCGGCGTCGCCTATGCCGACGAGGGCGCTTCCAGCTTCGCTACTTCGAACATGGTGCTGGAGGACCTGGTCGACTTCGAGGACGGTTCCTACCTGATAGCCGTGCGCAACATGGATTCGCTTGCGACGAGCATCATGCAGGTGCCCAAGAACACTCCCGGCAAGGACAAGCTGGAAGAGGGCGACGCGAACCTGAAGATATCCTACACCTTGCAAACGGAGTTCGAGGGCGATCCCGATTTCCGCTATGTGGTAACCGAAATCGACCGCGCCGACGTGGAAGAAGGCGTGTACTTGGTAACCGGCACGGTGAAGTCGGTGGCTGCGGACAAGAAGAGCTTCGTGTTGGACATGAACGGCACCGGTGATTTCGAGATGGACATTCGCGCCGGCGCCGACGTCCCGCAGGCTGGCGAATACATTTGCGTGCGCTACTCCTTCGGCGACGAGGGCCTAGAGCTTGTCGGCTACGACGAGCTGGACAAGCCCGCCAAGCAGGAGAAGGTGGAATACCCGGTGGCGAAGGTGGTCGGGTCGCGGCTTTGGCTGCTGGTGAACGAGATAAACTCCGAAGACGAAGAAGGCGACGTGAACTACCTGCAAGTCGAGTACCGTTCGGCAGATGTTCGCTGGATTCCGCAAGAGGGCTGCATGGCCACGGTAATCTACCACGACGAAGCCTACGGCAGCGTGACCGACGTGGACGAAGCCGCCCTTATCGCTGCAAGCCACGAGGGCGCATCCAACGAAGGCGCGTCCGGAGGCGGCGATTTCGAGGATTCGGTAGGACAGGCGGGCTATCTGGATTTCGGCGATGACTACGGCGCGCTGAACTACGGCAACGAGGTGTTCCACATTGTCGACGTCATCGTGGGCTCGAGCACGAAAGCCAGCGAGGACGACCTGAGCCTGATGTTCGGCGCCTACTACGAAGAGAAGAGCCCCATTGCGCAGACGACGGAGTACCGCTACTTCAAGAACAACGACGGCACCCATCGAAAGTACACCGCCGACCTTTCCCGCTGCACGGAAGAGAACTGCAAGTACGACAGCGCGGGGAAATGCACGCTGTGCGGATACGTCAAACCGTCGCCGGGTGGGCAGACGCCGGGCCAAAACACCAAACCCAAGCTGAAGGCCCAGACCATAAAGGTGAACAAGACCGCGAAGCGCGTGCGGGCGGCGCGCTTGAAGAAGAAGCCCCGCTTCACGACGAAGGTGAAGGTGACGGGTGCGAAGACGAAAGTTACCTACAAGCGGTTGAAGAAGGGCTCGTCGCCGAAGCTGCCGTCCATAAACCCGAGGACGGGCAAGATCAAGGTGAAGCGCGGCACGCCGAAGGGCACGTACCGCATACGGATTAAGGTGACCGCCGCGAAGACGGCGAAATACCGGGCGGCATCGAAGATCGCGACCATAAAGGTGAACGTAATCTAAACGGGGGGCGCGCCGGGAAGGAGCGGGGGCATTTGGCTCGCATGCGAGTCGGGTGCCCCCGCCCTTTGCTGCAGCCGTTCTGGCAGCGGGCGATCATTTGCAAGCAGCAGCGTCGTGCTGCCTTTCGCCGCCGGTTCGGCTGCTGCAAGCATCGGCGGGCTTCGCGAAGGGGCTTGGCGAATCAGGCGCCCGCGTTCCTTTCGCTGGGCTAGAATGCAAGGAGCGCGCAAGCGAGTGATGTCGGAAGGCGGGGGCGCGATGGTACGGCTCGGATCGAAGCGCTGGCGGGGGGTGCTCGCCGGCGGGCAGGCGGCGGTGCGCCGTGCGCTCAGCATCAACCTGGCGGCCCTTGCCGTGGCCATGCCGTTTGGGCCGTTGGGCTATTGCCCGATTGGCGGCACGCATGTGCTTTTGTCCATCATTCCCGTGGCGCTTGCCGCGCTGCTGTTCGGAAGTTGGCGCGGATGCGCCATCGGGGCCATTGCAGGGCTTGCCGAGTTCGTGCGCGCCACCTATCAGCCCTTCGACTACTACGAGAAGTATTTCTCGCTGCCCTTCAACTCGATTGTCCTGTTCGCGTTGTTCGGCTTGGGGCTCGGGGTCCTGTTTTCCGCCGCCTGCCGCCTGCCCAGCGCATCGGACCTTCCCGAAAGCCAGCCGCGGTTGCGCGGCTTTGCCCGCATCGGCGCGCTCGTGGCGGCCTGCGCGGCGGGGTCCGTGCTTTTCACCGTGCTCATGCAGGTTGGCATCGACTGGGGCAACGCATCCACCGTCCTGGCAATACCGTCCAGCTTGTCCTCCCAGGCGTTCAGCGTGCAGGGCGCGGTCGAGCAGGTCTGCTGGCACGTGTTGTTCACCGCGCTTCCCTGCATTGCCATGGATGCGGCGGTGCGTCGCTTTGGTTCTTCCGCGCGCAAGCTGAGCATGCGCGCGATGTTCCATCTGTGGTTCGGCGCCCTGATGGTCGCGTTCTTCTTCGTGGCCAGCGCCGCCGCCCACGTGGCCATAACGCACCTGTCGGTGGAGAACATGAATGCCGCGTTGTCCGACCAGGTGGATTTGCTGGCCGTGGACCTTGCCCAGCGCGACGGCATTGTGGGCACGCTTGACGAGCGCGGCGTGCTGCCTCGGGAAGAGCTGCGCGAATTCGCGGGACGGCAGTATAGCCAGATAGACTGCGACCTGGCCGGCTGGTCGCAGGACGTTACCGTCTTGGCGCAGGACGGCATCGTGTTCGCGTCGAACGACGAGGGCCTGGTGGGATCGAAGCTGGCAGACATTACGACGCCCGCCCTACAAGATGCGACGCTGGCGGATGCGTTCTCGTCCGAGGTGGCCGTAGAATGCTACCAAGGCCAGGGCTACGAGATCTCGTACCTGTACGCCACCGAGATGGGCTACGATCGGCTTGGGAGCGCCGGCAGCTACCAGCTGGCCATCGTCGTGCCCGGAAGCGAGGTGTTCCTGGACCGTCCGCTGTACCTGTACCTGGTGGCGGCCGTGTTCACCCTCTTGTTCGGAACGGTGTTCCTGATGTTGATGAGCTTGCTGAAACGCATGGTGGTGCAGCCGGTCGATGCGGCCAACCGGGTGCTCGGGCGCATTACGGCGGGCGAGCTGGACCAGCGCGTGCCCGACGGCGGTTCCGCCGAGTTCTCGTCGCTTGCCAAGGGCATTAACACGACCGTGAGCGCGCTGGAGGATTCCATTGCCGAGGCGAACGCGCGCATCGACCGCGAACTGGCGGCCGCGCGGACCATCCAGCAAAGCGCGCTTCCCGCCGCGCAGCCCCCCTTTCCCGCCATCGACTCATTCGACCTGTACGCCACGATGGACCCGGCGCGCCAGGTGGGGGGCGATTTCTACGACTACTTCGACCTGGGGGAGCGGGGAATCGGCTTCGTGGTGGCCGACGTGTCCGGCAAGGGCATGTCGGCGGCGTTGTTCATGATGGCGTCGAAGACCGCCATACGCGGCGCAATGGAGGCGAAGGCCGACCTTGCGCAGGCCATCGGCATCGCGAACCGCAGCCTTTGCAAGGGCAACGACGCCGAGATGTTCGTTACGGTGTTCGCCGGCGTGCTGGATTACCGCACCGGAAAGCTTACCTATGTGAACGCCGGGCACAACAAGCCGCTGGTCATGCGGGGTGGCACGTGGAGCTGGTTGAAGGAGCGCTCCGGTCCGTATCTGGGGTCGTTCGACTGGGTGGACTACCGGCAGTTCGAAATGCAGCTGGCGCCCGGCGACGAACTGTTCGCCTATACCGACGGGGTGAACGAGGCGTTCAACGTGCACGAGGAATGCTACGGCAACGAGCGACTCGAGGCGTTCCTGGCCTCGCACTGCGAGCTTCATCCCCGGCGGCTGTTGCGCGCGATGCGCGCCGAGCTTATAGGCTGGGCCCATGGCGCCGAGCAATCCGACGACATTACCATGCTCGCTCTGAAATTCGGCATTCCACCCGAAAGCGGCGCCTCGATGCTCACGACGGCCAGCCTGGAGAACTTCGAGGAGGTAAGGGGCTTCGTCGAGCACCTGCTGCAGGAAGCAGGGTGTCCGGGCAAGGAATCGAGGCAGGTGCTCATCGCGTTGGAGGAGCTGGTCGTAAATGTGTGCAGCTATGCCTATCCCGACGCCGCGCCCGATGCCCCCGGGCCGCTGCGCATCCACTTCACGCATCGCAGCGATCCGAGCGCCGTTGTTATCGAGATAGGCGACGATGGCGTGCCCTTCAACCCGTTGGCCCGCGAAGACCCGGAGCTTCCCGAGTCCATCGAAGAGGCGAAAATCGGTGGGTTGGGCCTGTTCATGACCAAGAATATGATGGACGAGATCGAGTACGTGCGCGAGGGCATTACCAACGTGACCATAATCACGAAGCGCTGGGCTTAGGGTTTGCGCAGCTCGGCTGGCGCGCGGCATAATGGAGCCTTATTATGCCTTTCCCGTCGCTAGCGCGGTCGCTGGGCGCTGGTTTGCGCAGCTCGGGCGGATGTCGGGCGTCCGCTTGAATGGCCGGGGGCATAATAGGGCGCTATTATGCCCCCGCCTTTGCGACGCGTGGCGGCAGAGTGCGGCAAATCCCAGATAGCGGGGCCATGCATCGGTGAACCGTCGGGCGAAAAGGCATAATAGGGGCCTGTTATGCCCTCCCCGCCCCTGGCCAAGCCAGGGGCGGCAACTGCGCATCCGGGACATTGGGTTGCGATGCAGGTATGTGCGGCGATTGTTTAGCAAACGCTGCTACAATTGTCTGCAAGAGCGAACATGAGCGACGGCGCAGTGCGGCGCACGACGGAGCAGGAGCGCGCGGATGGAAAAGTCGGCACTTCAGGTATACAGGGTTATCGGAGCGATCCAGAACGTCATCGCCAATGCCGCGTCGCTCGACGAAGCGCTGCAGGAAGGGCTGAAGACGATCGTCGAGAACGCCGGGGCAGATGGCGGCGCCATTTGGTATGCGGACAAGACCGACGGCTACCGGCTGCGTCCCTTCTTCTGGATAGGCCCCGTGGACCTTACGCGCCGCAGCCACGTGCCGGGCGATGGCTCGGTCGGGCGCGTGTACGAGTCGCAGAAAGCCGAGCGCCTCTTCCAGTTCGATGCCCTGCAGGACGTGGAAACGGCCATCGATTTCAAGGGCATGTCCGTGGAATCCATGGTATGCGTGCCGTTCAGCAGCGCCACCACCAACCTTGGCGTCATCCAGTTCGTGAACGGATCGGACTCGCCGGCCTTCACCGACGAAGGCGCCGACGTCATGGAAATCATGGCCATGATGGCCGCCATGGCGATAGAAGACAACGAGGCGCTTGCCGAGCCGTGGCAGCCCGGCGAGGTGGTCATGAAGCTGCGCGACATCACGCGCGAGTTCCAGAACGGCGACGTGGTGACGAAGGTCCTGAAAGGCGTGAACCTGGATGTATACGAAGGCGAGTTCCTGGTGCTGCTCGGCGAGAGCGGCTGCGGCAAGTCCACGCTGCT
>DMNP01000252.1:551-6396 GCA_003452695.1 Eggerthellaceae bacterium | reverse complement strand
GACGCGGCTCGCTAGATTCGGTCCAAGGCTTCCAGCACTGCGTTTACCTGGTTTTCGGGCGTGGAGGCGCCAGCCGTCACGCCAACGGTAGCGCAATCCGCGAACCACGTGGGGTCCAGCTCGTCTGCAGATTCGATGTGGTGGGTGCGCGGACATGAACGCAGGCATATCTCGGCCAGGCGGGTCGTGTTCGACGACACGCGCCCACCTATGACAACCATCGCATCGACCTGCTCGGCAAGCTCCGCCGCCGCATCTTGGCGAAGCCGCGTGGCCGAGCATATGGTGTTTTTCACCTCGGGTTCTATCCCCTGTGCGCGAATGGCCCGGACCACGTCTTCCAGCGCCTCGCGCCGTTGCGTGGTCTGCACCACAACGCCGATGGGTGCGCGCAGGTCGCCCGGCACTTCCGCGGCGCCGCCCACGACATCGGCCCGCGCGCCCTCGCGGCGCGCGTAGGCCATAAGCCCTTCGACCTCGGGGTGGCCCGCCTCCCCCACGACCACGACGCGGCACCCCGCCCGCGCCAGGTCCGCCGCAGCTTTCTGGGCGCGCGCCACATGCGGGCACGTGGCGTCTATCATGTTCATGCCCCGCGCGGCAATCTCGTCGTACACGCCAGGAACGACGCCATGGCTGCGGATGACGACCGTGGCGCCCTCGGCCGCATCCAGGTCATCGGCGACGAACACGCCCCGGGCACGCAGGTCGGCGACGACGCCCGGATTGTGGATGAGCGGCCCGAGCGTGTACACGGGCTGTTCGCCCTGCGACGCATCCAGGGCAAGGTCCAAAGCCCGCTTCACGCCATAGCACGCCCCGGTGTTCTTTGCTGTTAAAACCTTCATTCGCCTCCCTTGTTCCTCGCATACGCCTGCGGCCGCGGCCGCAACGGGCAGCGACGCTATCGTTTGTCCGCGAGCAGGGCGGCCACTTCCCGCGAAGACAGGCGCGGAATGGGGTGTTCGGCGAAGACCTCGGAATAGTCCTTGTCGTCGGGGAACAGCGCGGCCATGTCCACCTGATCGGGCCGCTTGTCCTGGAACAGAGCGAAGCATTCGCGCATCGCGTACCACACGCAGGCCTCCAGACGATCTTCCTTGGGAAGGAAATCGAAGTCGGAGAGCATCACGGGGTTGCCGTATTCCACGGTGATGTGCGGGAAGCGCAGGCGCTCGCCTCTGCGCTTCACTTCGTCCACGTTGTGCACGGCCATGGGCAGGATGGGCGCACGGCCCATGCGCGCGATAAGCGCCGCCCCGCCGTGGATGCTCGGGTTCCTGTTGCCCTTGCTGCGGCGCGTGCCCTCGGGCATGATGCCGACTATCTCGCCGTTCTTCAGCATGCGCGCCGCACGCTTCACCGCAGTGCGGTCGGCGGAATCGCGTTTCACGGGGAAGGCGCCGATGCGCGCGAAAGCCCAGCCGAGCGGTCCATGCTTCTCGAAGAAGGTGTCGCGCGCCATGAAGCGCGGCCAATAGCGCGGGTACATGCTCAGATACATGAACACGACGTCCAGGTACGAGGTGTGGTTGCTGATAACGACCACGCCCCCGCAACGCGCCAGTTCCTCCAGGTTCTGGAAGTTCTTCACGTCGTAGCGGTACAGCACCTTGCAGATGCCCGCAACGGTGCTGACAATGACCCAAGCGACCGCACGCGGCGGTCGCTTCTCGCCCGTCTTGTACGATTTCACGCCGAACGGCAGGTCGAACAACCGCTCGTAGCGCTTCGGTTTCGCGATCGCCTTATCTTCCATGCCCTTGCGCCCCCTTGCCCGCCAGGTTGCAGATGGCGTCGACCACCTCTTCCATCGTCATGTCAGAGGAATCCACGAGCACGGCGTCGTCGGCCGCAACGAGCGGGGAGGCCGCGCGCGTCGAATCGATTTCGTCGCGCCGCACGATGTCGGCCAGCACCTCGTCGAAGTCGGTGGAACCGACGCCGCGCTGCTCGTTTTGCAGCACGCGCCTGCGGGCCCGCGCCTCGTCGGTCGCGGTCAGGAACACCTTCACCTTCGCATCGGGAAACACGACCGTGCCGATGTCGCGGCCCTCCACGACGTAGTCGCCCGCATTGCCGATGCGCTGCTGCTGGGCAACGAGCGCCTCGCGCACGGCCGGCACGGCGGAAACGGGGCTGACGGCGCGGTCCACTTCGCGCGTGCGGATGGCATCCGTCACATCGGCGCCGCCGATGGCCACGCCGACGGGCTTGGGGTTGCCCTCCTCGTGCGAGAACTCGATGTCGTAGGTGCGCGCAATGGCGCCGAGTGCTGCGGCGTCGTCGAGGGACACGCCGTCTTGAATCGCCTTCCAGGCCACGGAACGGTACATGGCGCCCGTGTCCAGGCACGAGAAGCCCAAACGCCTTGCAACCTCCACCGAAACGGTCGATTTTCCGGCACCGCTCGGGCCGTCTATCGCAATGATCATCGGCACAGCCTTTCTATGTCTTCCAGGAAATCGGGATAGCTTACATCGACGCAGTCGAAGCCGCGCACGCCCACGGGCGCATTGCCCGTAAGCCCCACGAGGGCCCAGGTCATGGCCAGGCGATGGTCGCCGCGGGAATCCAGCACGATGCCCTCGGGCACGCGCAGGTCGGGCTGGCCTTCGATGAACAGGTCTTCGCCTTCGGCCCAGGCGTCCACGCCGAGCTTGCCCAGGCCGCTGATGATGGCGTCCAACCGGTCGGATTCCTTGGCGCGCAGCTCTTCCACGTTTCTAAACACCGTGATGCCATGGGCGTGCGCCGCCACGAGCGAGAGCACCGGCACTTCGTCGACCAGGCTTGCGATCTTGTGCCCGGGAATCTCGCAGCCGTGCAGGCGGTCGGTGTAGCACGCCGAGATAATGCCGTAAGGCTCCTTGCCCGCACTGCCCGTGCGGCGCGTGGTCACGTCGGCGCCCATGCGCTCGAGCGTCATCAGGAATCCCGTGCGCGCCGTGTTCAGGCTGACGTTTTCCACCTGCACGGCGCTGCCCTGCTTCAGCACCGCAGCGCAGGTAAGGTACGCGGCGGACGACGGGTCGCCGGGCACGTGGATCTCGGCCGAATGCATGGCCACCGGGCCCTTCACCCGGGCGGTGCGCTCCCCCGCCGTGGTCTGAACGCCGTATTCCGGCAGCATGAGCTCGGTGTGGTTGCGCGATACCGACGGCTCGTTCAGCTCGGTCACGCCGTCGGCGTACACGCCGGCCAAAAGCACCGCGGTCTTCAGCTGGGCCGAGGCCATGGGCGAGTTGTAGGTGATCGCCTTCAGGTTCTTGCAGCCGCGCTCGGTGATGGGCAGCGTCTCCGCGCCCGCGGGGTCGAATTCCACGCCCATCTTCATGAGCGGCGCCGTAATCCGGCGCATGGGGCGCTTCGACAGCGATTCGTCGCCTTCGATGCGCACCTCGATGTCCCAGGGCGCGAGCACGCCCATCAGCAGGCGCGCTGTAGTGCCCGAATTGGCGCAGTAGATGGGGCCGTCGGGCTGGACGGGGCCCCGCGTCCCCCAGCCTTCCACGCCGCCGGCAAGGCTGCCGTCGGGTTGCTTTTCAAGCGTGACGGTCGCGCCGAGTTTCTGCACGGCATCGATGGAGGCGCGCACGTCTGCCGAATCGAGCACGCCGAGCAAGCGCGACGTTCCCTCGGCCATCGCCGAGAACAATATGGCGCGATGCGAAATCGACTTGTCGCCCGGCACAACGGTCGAGCCGTCCAGAGGCGACGTCAGGGGGTTCACTATCCTGGGTTCGTCGGTCTTTGCCATGATTGCCCTCCTCGCAGATGAAACGGACATGAGCCATTTCGCTTTCGGATGGAGCAAGGCGGCGCGCCCTCGCTCCAATCGCTCGCATAATGCAATCTATTCTAGCACGTCGGGGCGCATCGACGAGTGCAGCGCCGCAAGCTCGTCGTCGGACAGGACGCGCCACGCACCGGAGGCCAGGTTGCCGAGCGAAAGTGGGCCGAACGATTCGCGGTGAAGGCGCACCACGTGCCGGCCCACGGCTTCGAACATGCGCTTAACCTGGTGATAGCGCCCCTCGTGCACGGTTATGCGCACGAGCCGGCCCCCCTTGCCCGCCACGGCGACCGTCGCAGGCTGGGCGGGACCGTCGTCCAGCTGCACTCCAGCGCGCAGCGCATCGGCTCCCGTCGCGGAAAGCGGGCGGTCCAGCAGCGCGCGATAGGTTTTGGACACATGGCGCGACGGGTGCAGCAGGCCGTTTCCCAATTCGCCATCGGTCGAGAACAGCAACAGGCCCGTCGTGTCGGCATCCAACCTGCCGATGGGATACAGGCCGGGATAGCGGTCGGTGGGCACCAGATCGGCCACGATGGGGCGCGCCGATTGCGCCTTCATGGTGGTGACGACGCCCGCTGGCTTGTTCAGCATTATCGTGATGGGGGCGGCCCCGAAGCGCACTTCGCGCCCATCCACGCACACGACGTCCACCAGGGGGTCCACCTTCGTGCCGAGCTCGGAAACCACGGCGCCGTTCACGCTGACGCGCCCTGCGGTTATCAGGTTCTCGGAAGCCCTGCGCGATGCGACGCCCGCACGCGCCAGGAACTTCTGCAGCCTCAGCGGCACGATGCGCCCTCCCCTGCCGTCTTCGGGTCGCTGGTCGAAGGGGATGCCGTCCGTGCTATTCGTCATCGGTATTGAAGGTAAGCGAGTCGAAATCTATCTTCTCCACCGTGCCGAACAGCGATGCCTGGGCGTCGGCGGCCAGCTGGTCGGGCGAGGGGATGTCGCGCTCGTCGGGAACGGCGTCTGCCTGCGCCGGCGCGCCCAAGCGTTCCCGGATGAGCTGGGCGGTCTTCTCGTCGGGCGCGAATTCCTCGAGCGGCGGCAGATCGGCTGGCGACGAAAGGCCGTAGCGTTCCAGGAACGTTTTGGTCGTGGCGTACAGGATGGGGTTGCCGGGAGCGTCGGCCGTGCCGGCCTCGCGCACGTAGCCGCGATCGACGAGCGTGCCGAGCGGGCCGTCCGACGTAACCCCGCGGATGGCGGAAATCTGGGCGCGGGTTACCGGCTGGGCATAGGCCACGATGGCAAGGGTCTCGATGGCCGCGCTGGAAAGGCGCCGCGTGTCCCACGACAGCACGTACGTTTCCACGAGCTCGTGGTAGGCCGGGTGCGTGTACAGACGCCATCCGCCCGCCACCTGCCGCAGCTGCACGCCGCGCACGCCCTCGTCCAGCTGGCTCGCCAGCTGCTTCAGCGCGCGCTCTACGTCCTCGACCGTTTCCTCCAGCATTTTCGCCAAAGTCAGCGCACTGACCGGCTGGTCGCTTACGAACAACATGGCCTCGATGGCCGCAGGCAGCTGCTCCGGTGTCAGCCCTTCTATCATGCGCCCTCCTCTTCGCCCGCCGACGCGCGGGCATCCGGCGCCTCGTCGTCGAAGACGAGCTCGCCCGAACCTTCGATATAGGAAACTTCGATGTCGCCGAAGGCCTCGGCCTGCTCGATGCGCACCATGGAGCGCTTGTACAGCTCGAGCACGGCAAGGAACGTGACCACCACGATGGGCGTGGGCGTTTCGGCGTCGACGAGGTCGCTGAACATCAGACGCTTCCGGTTCCTGATGCGCGAATGAAGGGCCCGCACGTGGATTTCGACCGGAATGGGCTTGGCCGCTATGTGCTCGGATTCCAGGAGCACGGTCTCGCGGCGCGCGAAGGCGCCCGCCGCAACGTAGGCCAGCGATTCCAACGGCACATCGCGCAGGAAGTCGGGCAATACGTTCAGGAAATCCGCGTCGGGGCCGAACACGCGCGGATGCAGGCGCATCTGGGCCTGTTCGCGCGATTCCAGCATGCCCGCCGCGTTCTTGAACTTCTT
>DMNP01000252.1:0-503 GCA_003452695.1 Eggerthellaceae bacterium | reverse complement strand
CGTTCTTGAACTTCTTGTATTCCAGCAAGCGCGCCACCAGCAGGTCGCGCGCCTCGTTGGGCCCGAGCTCTTCCAGCTCGTCGTCCGTCTCGTCGCGGTCGCGCGGAATCAGGCTTGCCGCCTTTATCTCGAGCAGCGTGGAGGCCACGAGCAGGAAATCGCTGGCAACGTCCAAATCGACCATGCGCATGCGCGCAATCTCGGCCAGGTACTGGTCGGCGATGTCGGCGATGCTGATGGACCCGATGTCCACGCGCTGGCGGCTGACCAGGTAGAGCAAGATGTCGAAGGGGCCTTCGAAATTGTCGGTGCGAACGCGGTACGACATGGCACGCTAGTACGGGAACGCGAAGTTGAACAGGTTGTAGGCCGTGGCGTTCAGGTACGCCCCGAGCGGGTCGATGTTCAGCACCTGCGGCACGACGATGATGACCAGCAGGAAGATGGGCAGTGCGTACTGCTGTATCCGGTAATAGGCGGGCAGGTACTTCACCGGGCAGAAG
>DMNP01000340.1 GCA_003452695.1 Eggerthellaceae bacterium | reverse complement strand
ATGCCGCGGAAGTCGCGGACGCGCGGGAGAGCCGTGGACAGCAGACGGTCCATGAATTCCCACATGCGGTCGCCGCGCAGCGTTACCTTGCAGCCGATCGCCATGCCCTCGCGGATGTGGAAGCCTGCGATGGACTTCTTGGCGCGGCAGATCATCGGCTGCTGGCCGGTGATGACGCGCATGTCCGCCACGGCGCCGTCGAGCACCTTGGAATCGGCGGCGGCAGCGCCCACGCCCATGTTCACGACGATCTTGGTGACCTTCGGAACCTGGTTGATGTTGGCGATGCCGAGTTCCTTTTCCAGCTGCGGAACGATTTCCGCCTTGTACTTTTCCTTCAAACGAGGAGTTGCCATGTACCTATCCTTTCCGATGGATTAAACCCGGGATTTCCGACCCCAGGTCCCCCGAGCACCTTGCCCGAGGGCCATTGTTTAACGAGCAAGCTCGTTTCAACCTAACGTTCAAATGACGCGCAGTACCCGTGCGTCCACCCTATCCAGACTGCAAAGATGTTGAATAGGGTGTTCCTGGTGAGTGCAGCTGCCCTGAAAAGCGAAGGGAGTTGGCTTCGTCCAATGACCGTAGCTTTGAAGGGCAGATGCGCCGCCAGGGACGGCCTAGTCGATATCTTTGCCGCACTTCTTGCATACACGATGCTTCTTGCCCGCCTCGTCGAAACGATGGCCGACACGCGTCGCGGCCTTGCAGCTGGGGCAGACCAGCATGACGTTGGATACGTTGATCGGCGCCTCCATCGAGGAGATGCCGCCCTGGGGGTTGGCCTGGGTCGGGCGCATCGCCTTCTTCACGATGTTCACCTTTTCCACGACCACGCGGCCCTTCTTGGGGTAGGAGCGGATGATCTCGCCTTCCTTGCCCTTGTCCTTGCCGGCGATAACCTTCACGGTATCGCCTTTCTTCACGTTCAGTCCTGCCATGTTGTTTCACACCCCCCTACAGCGTTTCCGGTGCCAGAGACACGATCTTCATGTACTTCTTCTCGCGCAGCTCGCGTGCGACCGGCCCGAAGATGCGGGTGCCGCGGGGGCTGCCGTCTTCGTTGATGAGCACGGCGGCGTTCTGGTCGAACTTGATGTAGGAGCCGTCGGTGCGGCGGACTTCCTTCTTCACACGCACGATGACGCAGCGAACGACGTCGCCTTTCTTCACGTTCGAGTTGGGGATAGCTTCCTTCACCGAGCAGATGATCACGTCACCGAGGCCTGCATAGCGGCGGCCCGTGCCGCCGAGGACCTTGATGCACTGCACCTTGCGGGCGCCGGAGTTATCGGCAACTGCGAGCATGGTTTGCATCTGAATCATTGCACTTACCTGTCTTTCTTCCGTTGCCGAAAAGCTATTTCGCCTTTTCGATGATGTCGACGAGACGCCAGCGCTTCATCTTCGACAGCGGGCGCGTTTCCATGATACGCACGGTATCGCCGATATGCGCCTCGTTGTTCTCGTCATGCGCGTGGAACTTCTTGGTGGTCGTCATCATCTTCTTGTAGATGGGATGAGCCTTGCGCTCCTTGATCTGCACCACGATGGTCTTGTCGTTCGCGTCGCTGACCACGACGCCCTGACGGACCTTGCGGGAATTACGAGTTTCTTCAGCCATTGTCTATTCCTCCCCGCCCTAGTTCAGAGCCCGAAGCTCGCGAGCGCGCATCTCGGTTTGGATGCGGGCTATGTCCTTTTTCACCTGACGCACGCGGGCGGTGTTGTCGAGCTGGCTCGTGGCCATCTGGAAGCGCAGGTTGAACAGCTCAGCGCGCGCCTCCTTGAGCTTGCCCTGCAGGTCTTCTGCAGAAAGCTCGCGAATCTCTGCTGGTTTCATTACTGCTGCCCCTCACTTTCGCGATTGACGATCTTGCACTTGATGGGCAACTTGTTGATTGCGAGGCGCAGCGCTTCCTTTGCGACGTCGTCTTCGACACCGGCGATCTCGAACATGATGCGGCCGGGCTTGACGACGGCAACCCATGCCTCGGGATTGCCCTTGCCCGAACCCATGCGGGTCTCTGCGGGCTTCTTGGTGATCGGCTTGTCCGGGAAGATGGTGATCCAGACCTTGCCGCCACGCTTCATCTGACGGGTCATCGCGACACGGGCAGCCTCGATCTGGCGGTTGGTGATCCAGGCAGCTTCGAGGGCCTGGATGCCCCACTCGCCGTTGTTCAGCTTCGTGCCGCCCTTGGCCTTGCCCTTCATGGAGCCGCGCTGCACCTTGCGGTGCTTCACACGTTTAGGAGAAAGCATTTACTTCGCCCCCCTTTCGTTGCGATCGCCGCGACGGTCGCGACGCGGGCGCGACGGACGGGAGGAACCTTCCAGCGCGGGCTGGGGCGGCTTCTGGCCCGGCAGCACCTCGCCGTGATAGATCCACACCTGAACGCCGATGGAGCCCATGGTCGTGGCCGCGGTGGCGAAACCGTAGTCGATCTTGGCGCGCAGGGTGTGACGGGGCACGCGGCCCTCGCCGTACCACTCGCGACGGCACATCTCAGCGCCGCCCAGGCGGCCGGAGCACTGGATGCGGATGCCCTTGGCACCGGACTTGCGTGCGGACTGCACGGCCTTGCGCATGGCGCGGCGGAATGCCACGCGGCCTTCCAGCTGCTCGGCGACGGACTGAGCCACCAGATTGGCGTCCAGTTCGGGGCGCTTCACTTCCACGACCTCGACCGACACGGTGCCGGTCGCGATCTTCTGCAGCTTCTTGCGCAGGGCGTCGATCTCTGCGCCCTTCTTGCCGATGACCACACCCGGACGGGCGGTGGTGATGATGACCTTGGTCTTGTCGCCGGCGCGCTCGATTTCGATGCGAGCGACGGCGGCACGTGCGAGCTCCTTGTCCAGGAACTTGCGGATGGCCAGGTCGTTTTCAAGGTTGGCTGCGTAATCCTTGTCCGCAAACCAGCGGCTGCGCCAATCCTCGGTGATGCCCAGACGGAAACCGGTGGGGCTTACTTTCTGACCCATAAGGCTTTATGCCTCCTCTCGCGTAGCGACGATAATCGTGATGTGGCTGGTGC
>DMNP01000082.1 GCA_003452695.1 Eggerthellaceae bacterium | reverse complement strand
GGCAGTTGGTGGTGCAGCTGGCGTTCGATACGATGTTCATGGTGGCGGGGTCGTAGTTCTCGTGGTTCACGCCCATAACGAACATGGGAACATCGTCGCTCTTTGCCGGGGCGGTGATGATTACCTTCTTGGCGCCGCCGATGAAGTGGCGCATGCAGCCCATGCGGGTGCAGAACTTGCCGGTCGATTCGATAACGTATTCCGCCCCGCAGCTGGCCCAGTCTATGTCTGCCGGATCGTCCTGCGAGAACACGCGGATGAACTTGCCGTCGATAACGATGCCGTTCTCGGCGGCCTTCACTTCTCCGTTAAAACGGCCGAACACCGAGTCGTATTCAAACTGATAGGCCATGCGAGCGGTGTCTGCATTGTGGATGTTCACACCGCAGACCTCTACGTCGGTTTCGCGCTCCTGCAGAATTCGCAGGATAACGCGTGCGATGCGCCCGAATCCGTTGATGCCGACTTTGATGGTGCCCATGGCTGGTCTCCTTCCCGAGGTTTACTTCACGCGAATACAGATTATAGATTAAAACGCCGTCGTTGAAGTCGTTTCTTCGAGCGGCAGCGGATAACAAGGCAACTGGGGGGTACTGCCCGCGGCCCGGGCGGGCCGCGGGCAGTAACAACGGGGGTTCGCACGCCCCTCTTTCCCTGTTGCCCAGAGCGCTTTTCACGTATAATGGCACGAAATGTTCGCTGGAACTAACTGCAATCTGAAAGGCGTGAACGTGGAAAAACCGAAGGCTTCCCCTGTCGTGGGTGTTGTTCTGCTGCTGCTCAGCTTGCTGCTTGTCGTGGGGCTGCTGTCGTTTGCAGGGCCGTGCGGCGTGCACGACGATGGCAGCGTGAGCAGCTGCTTCTGGGCATCGCGGGCCATGTTGGGCATGGGCGTGGTGCTGGCCATCATTTCGGTGGTGCGGATATTCGAAACCGACGAAGGCGAACGGCGCGGGCTTTCGCTGTGCGCGGCGCTCGTGGGTGCGCTCGTGGCCGCAGTGCCGGGGGGCCTTATAGACCTCTGCATGATGACGACCATGCGCTGCCACACCATTATGCGCCCGTTCGCCCTGTGCGTGGGCATCGCCATTGCCGTCGTGGGCGGCGTCGACCTCGTGCGCAGGCTGCTCGCCATCCGCAAACGCTAGGAATGAGTCGGGAGAACAGTTCTCCCGACTCATCCTTCTATGGAGCAGATCTCCATTTCGTTGCCGCAGAGCAGCTGGGTGTCGGGGCTTTGGCAATGGGGGCAGATGCGCCCGTGGGCAACGGTGGGGTATGTTTTGCCGCAGGCGTTGCACACGGTTATGGCCTCGGTTTGGTAGATTTCCAGTTCCGCATCGCGCAGCAAGTCGCTTTTGCCCGATGCCCACAGCCAAGCATCCTCGAAAAAGTCGGTGACCACGCCCGACACCTCGCCCAGGCTTATCGTTACCTTCGCAATGCGCGAAAGGCCGTGTTCGCGGGCCGCGTCTTCCAGCAGGTCCACCATATGAAACACGATGCCCAGTTCGTGCACGATTTGCTCCGTTCCATCGCCCTCCGGCCCATCCGGCCCGCTCGTGCGTTGCTAGCGGCGGCTTGCGGGCTTCACGCTGCGCAGCAGCATGCGGCCAGCGTTGGGCAGGATTGCCTTCAGCTTGTCTTCGCTTGCGACCATGGTCGAGCAAGCGGGGTTGTCGCGGTGCAGGTGAATGGCGTCGAACTCGCAGCGGGTGGTGCACAGCCCGCAGCCGATGCAGCTGTTGGGGTCCACGATGGAGGCGCCGCACGACAAGCAGCGCGCCGTTTCCACGCGAATCTGCTCTTCGGTGAAGACCTGGCGCACGTCGTCCCAGCTGTGGCGCACGTCGTCGATTTTCGCGCACGAGGGCAGGCAGCGCCCGGCGTGGTCGTAGTCGTAGGGGTTCAGCGCCACCGTGTGCTTGTCCAGCTCCGCGTAGTGGCGCGGGTTGCGCCCGAGCGTAAGCGAGCTGCCCGTCTGCACGAAGCGGTGCAGCGAAATGGCGGCTTCATGGCCAGCGGCTATGGCGTCGATCACGAACTTCGGGCCCGTGTACACGTCGCCGCCGACGAAGATGTCGGGCTCTGCGGTCTGATAGGTCTGCGGATCGGCCACGGCGCCGTTGCCGCGCCCGAGTTCCACCTTCGACCCGTCCAGCAAGCTGCCCCATTCGATGGACTGCCCGATGGCCAGCACCACGTTGTCGGCGTATTGCGCCATTGTGTTGGACTCGTCGTAGACCGGTGCGAAGCGCCCCTCGTCGTCGAACACGCGGTCGCAGTGCTTGAAGTGCACGCCGCTCACGCGCCCGTCCTTGGGGTGCGATTCCACGCGTGCCGGGCCCCAGCCGTGGATAATGCGCACGCCGTCTTCCTCGGCTTCCGCGATTTCCTCGGGCAGCGCCGGCATCTCGTCGGCTTTTTCCAGGCAGACCATGGTCACCTTCTCGGATCCGCAGCGCACGGCCACGCGCGCGGCGTCGATGGCCACGTTGCCGCCGCCGATGACCACGGTTTCGCCCTTCAGCTCGTAGTCGGGGTTCCCGATGGCTGTGCGCAGGAATTCCACCGCCGTGGTAACGCCGGGCGCGTCTTCGCCCGGAACGCCGGTCTTGCGCCCGCCCTGGCAACCGATTGCCAGGTAGAACGCCGCATAACCCTGTTCGCGCAGCTGGCCCAGCGTAATGTCGCGGCCCACTTCAACGCCGCAGCGGATTTCCACGCCCAGTTCGCGCAGCACGTCTATCTCAGCGTCCACCACGTCCTTTGCCAGCTTGTAGGCGGGAATGCCGTAGGTCATCATGCCGCCGGGCTTCTGGTCGCGCTCGAACACGGTGGGCTTGTAGCCCAGCGTGGCCAGGTAGTAGGCGCACGACAAGCCCGCGGGGCCGGCTCCCACGATGGCGATCTTCTCGGAGTAGCGGCCGCGCGTCGTCGGAGGCACTATCTCGGGCACGAAGCGGTGCTCGGCGTGCAGGTCCTGCTCGGCAATGAACTTCTTCACTTCGTCGATGGCCACGGCGTCGTCGATGCTGCCGCGCGTGCAGGCGGCCTCGCAGCGGCGGTTGCAGATGCGCCCGCACACGGCCGGGAAGGGGTTTTCCTTCTTTATCAGCGCCAGCGCATCGCGGTAGCGCCCTTCGGCGGCCATGCGTAGATAGCCCTGCACCGAAATGTGCGCGGGACACGCGGTCTTGCAGGGCGCGGTGCCCGTGTCGTGCGTTTCGATGCGGTTGCTGTTCTTGTAGTCGGGGTCCCAGTCGGCTTCGGACCATTTCAGCGTGGGAAGCGGCTGGCGCGGGTATTCCACGGGGCCGCTGGTGGTGGTCAGCTTCTGGCCCAGCTGCACGGCGCCTGCAGGGCACACCTCCACGCAGCCGGCGCAGGCCACGCACTTGTCGGCCTCGATGTGCGCCACATAGGCCGAGCGGCTCATGTTGGGCGTGTTGAACAGCTGCGACGTGCGCAGCGCATAGCACACGTTCACGTCGCAGTTGCAGATGGCGAATATCTTGTCGGAGCCGTCGATGTTGGTTATCTGGTGCACATAGCCGTTCTTCTCGGCCAAGATAAGCAGGTCCACCACCTCGTCGTAGGTGGCGAAATGCCCCTTGCCCGTTTCAACGCAATAGTCGGCCATGTCGCCCACGCCCACGCACCAGTTCTGCGGATCGCTTCCGGCGTTGTCGCCCCGTGCGCGCTCGGACAGGCGGCACGAGCAGGCGCCCACGCTGAAGCGGTCGTATTTCTTCAGCCAGTGCGAAAGCTTTTCCACGTCCACCGCTTCGTTCACCTGCTGGATGGCGCGCTCCACGGGGATAACGTGCATGCCGATGCCCGCGCCGCCCGGCGGCACCATCTTGGTCACCTTTTCCAACGGCAGGAAGGTCATGCGCTCGAAGAACGTGCCCAGCTCCGGGTGCTCTTCCAGCTGCGCCTGGTTCATAACCGTGAACTCGGCCGAGCCCGGCACGAACATGGGCAGCACGTAGCGGCGCTCGTGGGCGGGGTTCTTGCCGTCCAGGTTCTCCCAGTTGAATTCGATGATGCCCTTTATGCACATGTCGTCCAGCAGCTGTTGCAGCTTGTCGGCGTCCAGCCCGCTGGCTTCGCGCAACTGATCGAAGGTTTGCGGCTTGCGCACTTTCATGTGGCGCGCAAGCTCGGCCTCTTCTTCGGTCATCACGCTGGCCAGGCCCCAGTAGTCGGGATCGGTCGGTTTCACCTTCACGCCGATGCGGTCGGTAATCTTCTGCCCCTCGCGCAGCACGCCCGGTTTCACTGACAGCGCCGATGCGGGGCCCGGGTCGTCGGGCAGCGCGGGCTTGTAGGGCACGAAGGTGTCGTTTTCGGAATACAGCTCTTCGGCAATAATGCGGTGAGGCTCGCCGTTGGGCGTGGTCTCGGGGATTACGTTGCGCTTCGCGATGTCCTCCGCGCTCATGCCGCGCGCCATGGCCGCCTTGCGCTCCTGCACGCTGCATCCTCCATAGGGCTGCGTGATAATGGTCATTGTCCCGTTGTCGGCCTTCTTCGCCATGAATTCCCTCTCTGTCTTCCGCCCCGGCAGCAACTTGCCGCCTGTTCTCGAATGCAACAGCATACCCCATTTTCGCATGCAGCGGGAACTCGCGCGACGACGCGGCATCCCGGGGGTTATCGTCGCCGCCCATGGCTTGGCCAGGGGGCAGCGGCGCTGCCCACGGTCTGGCCAGGGGCAGCGGCGCGCTTCCCGCGTCGAGAGCCTTGTGCGGAGATGCTGGATATTCTCTGAGGTAGTGTATCATTTGCAGAACGCGTTCCCCAAATCGGAGGTCGTGGCGGCGGGTGGATGCAGAGGCGGTTGCCCGCAGCTTTATAATGGGGCCAGGAAAAAACGAGCGACGAACAGTTGGAGAGGCATATGCGCGAATTCGAAGACGAGATACGGGGGCTCAGCTCCGAGGAAGTGGCCGCAGCGCAGGCGGCAGGCGACGCGAACGCCGACGCGGGCACGAAGACGCGTTCGGTGAAAGACATCCTGCGCGACAACGTGTGCACGCTGTTCAACCTGGTGAACGTTATCCTGTTCGCGTTCGTGCTGATCACCGGGTCGTTGCAGAACGGCCTGTTCATGATAGTCATCGTCGTGAACACGGCCATCGGCATCGTGCAGGAAATTCGCTCGAAGCAGATAACCGACCAGCTTTCCATCGTGGCCAGCTCCAAGGCCAAGGTAATCCGCGACGGCGTGCGCGGCGAAGTGCCGCTGGAGGAGCTGGTGCGCGGCGATTGCATCGTGCTCGGCCGCGGCGACCAGATTCCCTGCGACAGCACGGTGCTTACAGGCACGGCCAACGTGGACGAAAGCCTGCTGACCGGCGAAAGCGACCTTATCCCCAAGGCCCAGGGCGCGCAGCTGATGAGCGGCTCCTTCGTGAATTCCGGCACCGTGGTGGCGCGCGTGGACCACGTGGGTGCCGAAAACTACGCCGCCAAGATATCTGCCGAGGCGAAGGCGCAGAAGGACATCAACTCCGAAATAATGACCAGCCTGAACAACATCATAAAGTTCGTCAGCATCATCATTTTCCCCGTGGGCCTGCTGCTGTTCGGCAGCATGTTCTGGGCCAACGGCGTGGAATTCAACCAGGCCATCTTGTCCTCCGTGGCGGCTCTCGTGGGCATGGTGCCCGAGGGGCTTATCCTGCTCACGTCCACGGTGCTGGCGCTGGCGGTCATTCGCCTGTCGAAGCATCGGGTGCTTGTGCAGCAGCTGTACTGCATCGAAACGCTTGCGCATGTGGACACGCTGTGCCTGGACAAGACGGGTACCATCACGTCGGGCGCCATGGAGGTGCAGGGCCTTACGCTGCTCGGCGATGCGTCGGCGCGCGAAGAGGGCGATGCCGAACAGGAGGCCATATCGGCGCTGGTTTCCATCGCGGCGGCCGACCCCGATGCCAACGAGACGGGCAAGGCCATTCTGGCCTGGGCCGAGACGTTGAACGTTCAACCCGTTGCGGCCAGCGCCTATGTGCCGTTCTCGTCGGATCGTAAGTGGTCGGGTGCCACGCTGCCGCCGGGCGCCGTCGGGAAGGGCGCCGATGGCGGGGCGGAAGCCGCGCCGGGCGCCGCCGGTGCAGATGCCTCCCGTTCGCAAGGAGCAAGCTACGTGATGGGTGCCGGCCAGTTCGTGCTGGGCGAAGGGTTTGCGGCCGTGGCCGACCAGGTGGAGGCGGCTGCCGAACACGCGCGCGTGCTGGTGCTTGCCCGCGTGCAGGGCTTCGACGGCGAGCGCATCGTGGGCACGCCGCAGCCCATCGCGTTCGTGGCCATCCGCGACCAGATTCGCACCTCGGCCGCCGAGACCATCGGCTACTTCTGCGAGCAGGGCGTGGACGTGAAGGTCATATCGGGCGACGACCCGCGCACGGTTTCGGGCATCGCGCAGCAGGTCGGCGTGCCTCATGCCGACCGGTTCATAGACGCGACCACGCTCGACACCGACGAGAAGATCGTCCGCGCCGTAAGCCAGTACAGCATCTTCGGCCGCGTGAAGCCCGAGCAGAAGAAGGCCTTCGTGGTGGCGTTGCAAGACGCCGGCCACACCGTGGCCATGACGGGCGACGGCGTGAACGACACGTTGGCCCTGAAGCAAGCCGACTGCTCGGTTGCCATGGCCGCCGGCAGCGATGCGGCGCGCAATGTGGCGCAGCTCGTGTTGGTGGACAACGATTTCGCCAGCATGCCGAAGGTCGTGGCCGAAGGGCGCCGTTCCATAAACAACTTGCAGCGCTCCGCATCGCTGTTCCTGGTGAAGACCTTGTTCTCCATGGTGCTTGCCGCGCTGTTCATCCTGCTGCCGTGGCAGTATCCCTATCAGCCCATTCAGATGACGCTTATCAGCGCGTTCACCATCGGCCTGCCCTCGTTCGTGCTGGCGCTAGAGCCCAACCGCGACCGCATAAAGGGCCATTTCCTGGAAAACGTCGTGGTGAAATCCATTCCCGGTGCCGTAACGGTGGTGCTTGCGGTGCTGGCGGTGAATGCGTGGGGGTATCTGGGCGTCGGCCTGGACCATGCTCAGGTTTCCACGCTGTGCGTGCTGCTTACGGCCTGGATCGGCGTGAACCTTATCTTTCGCGTATCCATGCCGTTCACGCCCATTCGCATCGCGCTTATAATCGTGGTCGTGGTCGGCACCATTGCGGGCGCTGCGTTGTTCCCCAACCTGTTTGCCATCAGCGCGTTCGTCGATTCCATGTGGACGATTATCGCAGTGGTGGGAATTGCCGCCGTCGTCCTGTTCAACGTGCTGTACGGCGCTCTCGACCGCTGGCATGCCGCCCGCCAGGCCGTACTGGTGTAGCCGCATTCATCTGCCCGGCTCCCCTTCGGGCCATCCGCGCAAGCGCTGCCGGGGTGGAGCGGGATGGACCAGAGTTGCGCGGAATGCGCTGATCGTGCGACTTGCGTGGCTTGTGCGATTGCGCGAGTCGCGCTGCCTGCGCAACTTGCGTCGCCTGTGCGGCGTGTGCTGTCTGCGTTACGCGCTCTACCTGCGCGGCCGGCGTGGCCCGCGCGGTTTGCACGAGTTGCGAGGCCAGCGCGGCCTGCATGAGTTGCGCGGTTTGGGCGGAATGCGCTACCTGCACGGCCTGCACGGCTTGCGCGGAATGCCCGGTCGGTGCGGCCAGCGCGGTTTTGAGGGTTGCACAAGGCGGCGTAGAATTTCATGCCGTGCTAAAGGCTGGCGAAACGAGGCTGAAACACTATGGGGTACACGTTCATAGAATCGCTAAACGATGCGCGGCTGGATGTCTATGCGCGACTGACCGATGTGCAGCTGCGCAGTCGCATCGAGCCGGAGAAAGCCGTGTTCATCGCGGAATCGGCGGAGGTTATCGTGCGCGCGCTGGATGGCGGCATGTCGCCCCTTTCGCTGCTGACCGCCGAGAAGTACCTGCCGCAGCTGGGCGTCGTGCTGGAAAAGCTGCGACGCGCAAACCCCGAGGCGCCCGTGTTCGTGGCGGCCGAAGATGCGCTGGCGCAGCTGACGGGCTTCGAGTTAACGCGCGGTGCGCTGGCCGCCTTCCGCCGTCCTCCCGACCGGCCCGCCGCCGAGCTCTTGCGCGACGCACGCCTTGTGGCCGTGCTGGAAGACATCCGCAACCACACCAACGTGGGAGCCATCTTCAGGTCGGCAGCCGCCATCGGAGTAGACGCCGTGCTCGTGTCGCCCGCCTGCTACGACCCGCTGTATCGGCGCGCGGTGCGCGTTTCCATGGGCACCGTGTTCCAGGTGCCATGGGCACGCATCGGCACCGACCCGCACGATTGGGCGCGCGATGGCGTGCCGTTGCTGCACGACGCCGGTTTCACCGTGGCAGCCATGGCGCTGCGCGACGAATCCCTCGGCATCGACGACCCCCTGTTGAAACGTTGCGAAAAACTGGCGCTGGTGTTCGGCACCGAAGGGGCCGGCTTGGCGCCCTGCACCATCGAACGTTGCGACTGCGCCGTGCGCATTCCCATGCAGCACGGCG
>DMNP01000150.1 GCA_003452695.1 Eggerthellaceae bacterium | reverse complement strand
AGACGCGCATGGGCGTGCTGCCCTATGGCTATGCGGACGGGTTCCTGCGCTCGCTTTCGAACAAGGCGGTGGTCATGACCGCAGAAGGCCCCGCGCAGCAATGCGGACGCATCTGCATGGACATGTGCATGATCGACCTGACCGACAAGATGTCGGTGGGCGTGGGCTCGGAAGTGGAGATATTCGGCAAGCAGAACCCCGTCGAGAAAATGGCCGCCGCTGCCGGCACCATTCCCTACGAGCTGGTCTGCGCTGTGAGCAAGCGCGTCCCCCGCATCTACGTGCAAGGCGGGCAGGTAATCGAACGCGAGCTGCTGTTGCGCCTGTAGCAGCATGCACCAAGCAACCGAACGATGCATTGCCCGTTGAAGGCCAATGCATCCTTGAACGGGAAAGGATGGAAATCATGGCAGATTTCGACAACATGTACTTGTACGTGAAACCCGGATGCCCCTATTGCATGAAGGTCGATCGGTTCCTTGCGCAGGCGGGCATCGAGCTGGAGCACCGCAGCGTTGCCGAGGGCACGAACGCAGATGATTTGCGCGCCATCGGCGGCAAGGTGCAGTCGCCCTGTCTGATCGTCGACGGCAAGGCGCTGTACGAATCCGACGACATAATCGCCTATCTGGACGGCCTGCGCAGCTAGACGGTTCTCTGTACGTCGGTCAATGAGTCGGAAGATCGTTTCTCCCGACTCATTGCACGGCTGACTTCACGAGGAAACGGGGATTCACCTGCCATGTGCGCCCGTTACACCATGCTGACAATCGAAGAGGTGCGCGAGGTCGTGACGGCCGTCGAGCGCGGCGAAGTGCTGCGGCGCTTGGTCGCAGGCACCCCGCGTGCACAGGCGTTTCCCGGCAGCCGCGTGCCTGCGATTTCCGGCCAACCAGGAGCGCTGCGCGTGGACGAACCGCTGTGGGGTTTCGAAGTGGAATGGAGCAAGCAGCCCGTCTTCAACACGCGCATCGAATCGGCGCTCGGCGGCTCGGCGATCTGGCGCGAGGCGATGGAAACCGGGCGCTGCATCGTGCCGGCAGCCGCGTTCTTCGAACCGCACCGCAGCGAAAAGGCGATCAGCCCCCGCACCGGCAAGCCCGTGAAACGCCCCTACGCTTTCGAATCGCCGGATGGCGAAGCGCTGCTGATGGCGGGCGTGCAGGCGCATGGTCGGTGTTCGGTCGTTACGTGCGAGCCCAATGCGCACGTTGCTCCCGTGCATCCGCGCATGCCGCTCTTGCTGCACGCGCACGAGGCGCCCATCTGGCTGGAAGGCAACGCGGCGGACCTGGCCGGCTTGGCCGATCGCTCCACCTTGCAATTATCCGCGCGCGCCGAGCTGGACGCAGCCG
This sequence comes from Eggerthellaceae bacterium, assembly GCA_003452695.1. GTDB lineage: Bacteria > Actinomycetota > Coriobacteriia > Coriobacteriales > Eggerthellaceae > UBA9715. The sequence continues at coordinate 11,656 of DMNP01000150.1, read as the reverse complement.
CACCCACACACTCCCCCGAGCAGCTCTCGTTGTTCTAGATGGTACGTTATCTCAGAGGTAACGTACCATCCCGCCAGCCCTCTTCAGCCTGCGTGCACGCCCTGTGCAATGATACGTTACCTCAAAGGCAATGTATCGCGCATCATCCTAGGCAATCAGGACGGGCATGACCATGAAGGCGTGCGCGCCGGGGCCGGTGGCGATGTGGCGCACGTGAATCTGGTGCTCCTCGCCGTTCACGGGGCGGATGCGCAGCGTTTCGCGGGCGCCAGTTGTGCGGGTTTCCTCCAGCTGGTCGTACAGTTCGTCGGAGAAAGCCAGGCTGCCGCCCGAAAGGGCCTCTTGCACTTCGTCCAACGATTCCGAGCGGATGCCCTCTATCAGCGCCAGATAGGCCTCGTTTGCCGAAAGGAAGCGGTATGCGTCGTTGCGGTATTCGATGAGGGCCATCGGCGCGCTGCGCGATTCCGACTCGGTAACATCGCCCGTAGCACCCGCAGCTCCTTCGCCGACGGGAAGCCCGAGCAGGTTCACGCTGCCGAGCGCGTCGAAGTAGGCCCGTTCGCGCGCGTCTTCCACGACCAGTTCCGAGAACGTGTCCTCGTCGTAAGGGCGCGGCTTGCCGAAATAGTAGCCCTGCAACATCTCGCAGCCTATGCGCTGCAGGAAGCGGTACTGTTGCTTGGTTTCCACGCCTTCGATGAGCGTGCGAATGCCCAGCTTCTTGGCCATGTCGACCACGGTCACGATGATCTCGCGCGATTTCGGGTTGTTGTCGAAGCCCGCCAGGAACGCCATGTCTATCTTCAGGGTGTCGAAGCGATAGTCCTTCAACAGGTTCAGGGACGAGTAGCCGCTGCCGAAGTCGTCCATCCATACCTCGTAGCCCGCCTCGCGGAACCGCTCCAGCTGCTCGGCGAAGTATTCGGCGTCGTCGTCCAGGGCGCTTTCCGTAACCTCGATGTTCAGCATGCTGCGGGGGATGCCCGCCTTGGCAACCGCTTCTTCCACTGTGGCGAAGATATCGCCGAGCTGAAAGTCTAGCCGCGACAGGTTCACCGATATCGGCACGAGGCGCTTGCCCGCGGCCTTCAAGTCGGCCTGGTGCTGGCATGCCTGACGCACGATGCATTCGTCCAGCTTGTTTATCAGGTGAAAACGCTCGAGCGTGCTGATGAAGGCCGCCGGGGGAAGCAGGCCGTGTTCGGGGTCGTCCCAGCGGCTGAGCGCTTCGAAATCGCACACGTGGCCGGTCATGGCGCGGATGATGGGCTGGTAGAAAATCTTGATATGCCCTTCCTCGATGGCACGCTCGATGTTGTTCACCACGTACTCGTTCATGCTTATTTCCTGGTCGAGCTCGCTGTCGTACAAGCGAACGGCCAGGTCGTAGCGGCCCTTCACGCTTTCGCAGGCCACCTTGGCCAAGTCGATGGCCGCTGCGGCATCGTGGGCCGCTTCGTCCAGCGAAAACACGCCCGCCTTCACCTCGCAGGCAATGCGGTCCTGATACGCCGCCACCACATCGCGGATGTGCATGAGGCGCTGCCGCACATCGGGCTCGTGCGTTACGATTACGAAGATGTCGCCGCTCATGCGCGCAGCCCGCGATTCGGGGAACTGCTCGCGGATCTGGTCCGCAATGAACTTCAGTAGCAAGTCGCCGCCTTGCGTGCCATAGGTGCGGTTGAACTGCTTGAAGTTTTCCACATCCAGATAGATGACGCAGTAGCCCTCTTTGCCGGTGTGACGTTCTTCGATGACGTGCTGGATGTGCAACCGAATGGCCGACGACGTGGCCAGGCCGGTAAGCTCGTCCACATCGACGATAAGCTTGTCGGGCGCATGGTGCAGTGTTTCCGCCGAGCTGGCCGCACGCGCGTGGACGTGCGCGTGGTGGTGCGCATCCGAACTGCGGATGACCAGGCGATTGCCTGCCTTCTCGGCCTCTGCCAGCATCTGGAGCGCCCGCTCGGCCAGCTCGCCGTAGGTGCCGTCCTCGTCGACGGCGGCAACATAGACCATGGGATGCAGGTGCGGATGGCTTTCGATGGTCACGGCGTTCACCGCTTCGGAGATGCGCGTGACCAGCGCAGGGAAATCGTCGCTTTCCATGTCCTCGAACTGCACCAGGAACTTGTTGCCCTTGTAATGGACGACCGAATCTTCGATGCGCGTGTTGGCGAGTATCTCGTGCGCGATGCGCTTCAACACCAAGTCGCCCGCGGGATAGCCGTCCTCTTCGTTTATGCGCGCCAGGTTTTCAATCTTCACGATGGCGAGTTTTCGGCCCTGCATGGAATGCAGGCCGTCGTCGAAGTACTTGCGCGAATAGGCGCCGGTGAAACCGTCTACAAACTCGTGGTCGGTCTCGGTCTGAATATGCTCCTGCAGGTCCTCCAAACCTTCGTGGATGCCCACGTCGTCGGACACCTTCTGTACCATCTCCACCGTATGCGGACGCCCCTCGAACAGGACGGGCCGCGCCGTTATGAAATAGGCATCGCCATCGCAGAACTCGAACTTCGAAACGGGCCGATGCTCTTCGATGGCGCGCATGGAAATGCAGTTCTCGCAACGGCGGTCGTGGCAAAGCGCCGTATAGCAGGTGTAGGGCTCGTTGAACGCGACGCCGTCGGCGTCGAGCGTGCGGGCTTCGAAGGTGGCCGGGTCCACCACGCGCGCGACATCGCAGGCAGCGCCCATGGTCCTTATGAGCGCTTTCAATTCTTCTTCGCCCATAACACCGAGCGCATCCATGTCGGAATAGGCCACAATTGCTCCTTATCCTCGCAAATCAATTGAAACTAGTATACTCCCCCACCCGCCCTTGCCGGTGCGGAATTAGGCGGTACAGTTCACCAGGTGAACCGTACCGCCTGGAAGTTGTTGCTGCTGCTGGACTTATTGCGAGCCCTGGGACTGCTGGGCCGGCTTTGGGTCCTGTTCCTCGACTTGCGCGGCGCTTAAATCGCCGAGAAGCTTGTCGTAGGCGTCGGGGAACTCGTTCAGCCCTAGTTCTTGCACGAGCATTTCCTTGGTCATCGCGCGCAGTTTGGCCGCGCTGGCCTTCAGGGGCTCTTTGTCCAGTTCCTTGGTCGCGTCGATGGCCTGCTCCAGGTCGGCCAGCGATTCGTCCACATCCGCCAGCTTGGATGCAACCATGCGCGTATCGTATTCGCGCTGCGCCACTTCCGGATGCTCCTTGTTCTGGGACTGGTTGGCATCGTCCACCCCCGGCGGGTTAACCAGGTACAGCGACCAGATGATGGCGCCGAACACGGCCACGACCACGAACACGATGTTCATGATGTCGCGCGGCACGCGTGCGATCATGCGCTCGAGCATCGGATACACCCACCAGGTGATGATACTTGCCACCACACCGAAGGCCATCGTGTTCTGCAAGCACACCTGTCCCATTATGTTGCCGAAATTTTCGCGATAGTCCCACAGCTGGTAATGGTCGTTCACGACCAGGCCCATGGAAAACTCGATGACGGAACACAGCAGCGCGCCGGCCACGAAGCTTATCAGATAGGCCAGGAACACCTTCTTGCCGGTGAACTTCTTCTTCAGCCACAGGAAGAACGGGTACAGCACGAGCGCGATGACCACGACCGCGGCGCCCTCCATCGGGAAGGGATACAGCCAGTCGCGCCAGAGCATGGTGTTGGTGGGGTCGTATTCGCCCTGCACGATGCCCAGGCGAATGAACTGGCACATGCCCATTTCCATCCAGTGCCCCACGATGGAGAACACGATGAAGTACATGATAAGGTTGCGCACGAAGGGCCAGCCGCGCCGATTCACGACGAACTCTTCCTTTTCGTAGTCGCCCTTGTGCAGTGACAAATCGTTCACGAGCGTGGCCTTCACGCGGCGCGAGAACGTGAAGTACAGGATGAGGAAGATGTAGAACGCGCCGTTGCTTGCGAGCGCGAAGGGATTGAAACTGCCCGTGGCAACATCCACAGCGGCCTGCACGACAAGGCCAAGTGCCGCCATGCCGATGACGAGCGGCCGCGCTATCTTGTAGCGGTTGATGAACATCCAGAAGGCCACGCCTTCCAGGATGACCATGACCCAGTCCATCATGGTGGTGACGTTGTAGGTCATGGAATCGCGCGATGTGAGCATAAGCCAGATCAGCACAATTGCAATGTGCACGGCGAAAATGATCTGCACGGCGCGCATGAAACCCATCTTGTTCGGCGCGCTGAACTTGATGGCATCGTAGGCCCGCTTGGCGGATTTCGTTGCCGCGCGGTGGTCGGCATGCGCCTTCTTGCGCGCAGCGCGCTCCTTCTTGCGCGCCTCCTTCGCCCGTTCGCGGTCGCCCGATTTCTCGGCTATGACGGAAATACGCATGGCCTCGTCGGCCTTTTCATCGGATTCCATGGCAATGCCGGCCATGGCCACGGCCTCTGCGGCGTCGAGCTGCGCGAATTGGGTAATCTTGGCACGCTCGGCCTTGCCCGTGGTATAGGCGCTGTCGATGGCTTTTTCGGCCTGCTCGAGTTCCTTCAAACGAGCTTCCAGCTCGTCTGCTTCCCCTGTTTCCACGTGGTGCTTCTCTTCTGCCACGATAATCTCCTATGCATCCGATAGGACTTGCCAGCCACATGCCTCGGCGGCTTCCGTTCCATTGCCAAGGCCTTTCCGAGCTTACCATCTCTTCACGAAGGTAAGCACGTTGCTTTCGCCCTTGCGCTCATAATACATGTCGTCGACCGATTTCTTCGCCATGAGAATGCCCAAGCCCCCGATTGGCACCTCGGCGATGTCGTCGGGCGTGACCGCATCGGGCTTTGCAAGCGGGTCGTAAGGCACGCCGTCGTCGGCAATTTGCACCGTAAGCGATGGCGGGTTGGCCTCGTATTCGAAGCTGATGCGCACTTCGCCGGGGTTCTCGGGCGTCGCATCCGGATATGCGTAGTGGCACACGTTCACGAACAGTTCCTCGGCCGCAATGTCCAGCGGGTTATACACCGCTTTCGGCGCGTTGCGGCGGTGCAGTTCCTCGTGGATGAAGTTGCACACGTGCACGAGCTGCTTGTCGTCGGCAGGCAGCACCATTACGGCTTTCTTCTCGGGCGGTACGCCGTATTTCAGGATGAGCATCGTAATGTCGTCCGACTGCTCGGCATCCTTCGTGTAATCGGTCAGGGCGCGCCGCACGCCAACGCCCACCGAACGCGCGTTCATCGGCCCGAATTCGTCGAGCACCCGAATCAGGCGTTCCTCGCCGAACAGATCGCCTTCCGCATTCATGGCCTCGGTTACGCCGTCGGTGTACAGGTACAGCATCTCGCCGATCTGCATCTGACGCGTGAAGGCGTCGTAGGGAATGCCGTCGAACAAGCCGAGCGGCATGCCCGACACGTCCTTGACCAATTCCCACGCACCGTTGCACAGGATCATGGGCGGGTTGTGCCCGCAGTTCACGTAGGTAAGCAATCCTGTCTCGAATTCCAACACGCCCACCCAGGCCGTTACGAACATGCCGGCATCGTTGCCGATGCACAGCTGGTGGTTGGCGGCGTCCACGGCCTCGTTGAGCGGTATATCGCTTTCTATGTAGTTTCGCAGCTGGGTTTTCGCCGTCATCATGAACAATGCGGCCGGGATGCCCTTTCCCGACACGTCGGCCATGATGAAGCCGAGCTTGCTGTCGTTTATGAGCAGAAAATCGTAGAAGTCGCCGCCGACCTCCTTGGCGGTTTTCATAGAGGCATAGATATCGAACTTGTCGATATGCGGGAACGGCGGGAATTCGCGCGGCAGGGCGCTTTCCTGGATGGTCTTTGCGGTGGCCAGGTCCTGTGCGTTGCGCTGCTTCACCTCGTCGATGGCGTCTTTCAGCGAGGATACCGTCGAATTTATGCCGCTGGAAAGCGACATGAACTCGCGACTATCGGTTATGGTCACGCGCTCGTTCAAATCGCCCGCGGTTATCTTCGCAAGCGACACGTTCGTCTCGTCCACGCGGCGCACGACGACCCGGTTCAGCAGGATGGCTGCCAGCACGGCGATGGCAGCTATAAGCAGGAAGGCCAGTATCGTCGAAGCCGCCATTATGTTGAAGCGGTTCTTGTACACCATGTCGGGCGAGCGCAGCATGGTCACATAGCCCCCGTCGAACGAATCGACCGTTAGGAACGCGAAATCCAAGGTCTGCGCGCCGCCTGTATCGACAGCCTGCAAAGTGGCCATTTCGCCCGTGGATTCAACGTAGGCCAGGAAGTCGGCAGCCGCGACTTCCTGGCCGGCGCCGCCTCCGCCGGATTCCCTGTCCTCGCTTCCCTCGCCATAGCCCAACAGGTCCACGAACGATGCGCCGGCAGGATAGCGCCCTTCGTCGTCGCTTACCAGAATCGTTCCCTTTTCGTCCACTATGCAAACCCAGCCGTCGCTGTCCACCTCGTAGCCTTCCAGCAGGTCCGCATATTCGTCCTCGTGAAGCAGATCCACCTTCGTGGACAGATAGTCCACCTCGCCGAACATGACCTTTTGCGCCTCGTATTGGCACTGCAGCGTGGCAAACGTGAAGATAAGACCGCCTGCCAACATGAACACGATGCACGAGATCAGAAGCATCCAATTGCGAAACATCGAAAGCAGCGTGCGACCGCCGCTGTCCGTTAGGCGCCTGTGCACGATGAAGCTGGCCCCCAGGCAGAGCAGCACCATGAGCACGGCATCGATTATTGCCTGCACGACGATGCCAAGCGGGCTGTTCACCAGGGTTTCCATGATGGCGTCGAGGTATTGCATCCCGCCATACGACACGATGGTGCCAAGCGTGAGCATGCCGCTTGCGGCAAACGACACGACGAAGCACGCCGCCACGACCAGTCCGGCGCGCGATGGCCCTTGCAGCTTCGTGCGTTCCAGCAACGTGAACAACAGCCCCGACAGCGCCCCCACCACCGTCATGAGAACGAACGTGTTGAGGGGTGTCATGAAATACACTTCGTAGTAGTCCAGCGGCAACACGATAGCGTGCGCGTATACCACCGCACCTGCGTACAAGCCAATGAGGGCGCCCATTACGGGCCCGTACAGCAATCCGCCCATGACCAGCGGACCGAGCAGCAGAATTAGGTAGACCGGCTTGCCATCGACTACGCCGATCGGCCAGAACCCCAGCTGGGCAAAAGACATGAAGCCAATGGCAATCGCCACGAACACGAGCATGACGATGCGCGCAGACAATTCGAACGAGGCCATATTGCCCCAGAAGAACTGCGAAGCCTTCTTGTGTCTAACTGCAACTGAAGTAGCCATGTAACATCCTTAGCGAGATAGGAAAGCGATGAAGTCGTCTTTGGGCAAGGGCCTGGAGAACAGGTAGCCCTGATAATAGTCCACGCCAACACGGCGCAGGAGCTCTGCCTGGGCTTCGGTTTCCACCCCTTCGACAAGCACCGAACAGCCAACCGTATGCAGCATCGTCACGCTGTTTTCCAAGATGGCCTTGCCCGAATCGCTCTTCTCGGCATCCCACAGCACGCTCTTGTCTATCTTCACGATGTCGAAATCCAACGCAAGGAAGGAGTGCATGTTGGAATAGCCGGTGCCGTAGTCGTCCATGGCGAAACGATGTCCCTCGGCATGCAGCCGGTGCATCACGTCGCGCAGGAACTCGTAGTCTCCGGCCGCCACCGACTCGGTTATCTCGAAAGCTATGCACGAGGGATCCACGCCATGTTCGCGCACGACCTGGCCCACATGTTCGGCGAAATCCGCCTGCATGCACTGGATGACAGACAGGTTCACGCTGATATGGCCGATTCCCAAGCGCCTCGGCATGCCGCTTGCCATAAACGAGCAGACTTCGCTCAGCGCGAAGTCGCCGATGTCCTCGATAACGCCCAAACGCTCGGCCACTTCGATGAATTCGAAGGGCGGCACGTCCCCGAGCACATCGTCGTGCAAGCGCATCAGCGCTTCTGCCGCATAGGGCTTGCCCTGCGCATCGAACAGCGGCTGGTAATACACTTCGTAGTTGCCCTCGGTCAGGCCGCTTTGAACCGCGCGCTCCACTTCCAGGCGCCGTTTCACGTAGCCCAGCGCGTCGCCGCGCACGATGCCCCCGTCTGCAGGTGCGGCCATGGGTGCATCCACCAGATAGAAAACGTCGTCGGTGGCAGGCAGGTCGTCGGGAATGCAGGCCAGGGCCATGACCGCGTTCAAGTTCACCTCGATGCCGCGATACGACCAGCTGCGCTCGAAACGCTTGGCAATGCGCCCGGCCAGCTCCTCCGCTTCGGACTGCGTCCAGGAAGGGTCGGTCAGGACGAACCGCGTCGGCGCCACGCGGTACACGCAATGCCAGGGCGTAATGGACTTCAGGTAGTCGGATATGGCCACCGACACGAACTGGGTAAGAAGCGAAAGGCCGCCGATGCTCGTAAGCTTGCCCACGTTCCTAATGCGCACGACGATAGCATAGAAGGGGTCGCCCCGACTGGTGCCCATGTCCAGATTCATCTGCAGGGCCGCCCGGTTGTGCACGCCGCACTCGAAATCGATGAGGTCCTCTTCGCTTTCCACGAACAGCATGATGCCCAGAAGGCCGATGGATTCCGCGAACAGCTCCAGCCGAACCGTGGGCACCAGCAACTGCACGACAATGCCGGCTGCCGCCATGCTGAAGAAGTACAGCAGCGCCCGACGTCGGATCGTCGTGAGGGCATGCCAGCTGCGCATGAGCTTGCTCAGCCCGAACAGCAAGTAGAACGCTGCGACGGCATACAGATAGTACATGGCCCAATTGCGCGTGAAGGCCATGTTGGCGTCGTAGTAATACACCCAGTTCATCAGCGGGTTTATAAGCACGAGCACTTCGGCCACGTAGAACGGCAGGGCATAGAGGAAGTTCTCCAGCCTGTGCCCGCGCTCGGAAGAGCCGCAAACCGCCAGGAAGTACAGGCAGAGCAGGGGCGCCATGGCGGTATGCGATATGAAATACAGGTAATTTGCCACGGGAACGCACACGGCCGCTGTGGCGTCGGTCAGGATGTTGGCCTTCATAACTTCCGCCACCATGCTGGTAACGGCATTCACGATAAGCACGACGACCACGACGACGAACAGCTTGCTCTGGCGCCGCATGAAACGGCGATGCAGCACCATGTACACCAGACAGGTCAGGCACACCAGAATGGTGCCGAAACTGAACGACGCGATGTTTATGGGATTAGCTGCTGCTGCGGTTTCCATGCGTAACCCCACCTTCCATCGAATCGCCCGACGATGCTCAACGTCTCATTATAGCCCATGCGCCGCACGTAGCCAGCTGAACAGCAGGGCAGGGAAGAAGAGTGCCATCATCGTCCCATCTTCGTCGCTGCAGTTCACCCGTGCGGCCCAGACGGCCGAGTGCGAGGGATATGCGAACGGAAATTCATCGTCTAGCGGCCCATGAACGCACGGGCGACGGAAATGCCCGCCTTGTACGGCAGCGGGCGCAGGGCGCGGTCGGCCTCCTTCAGCATGCTGCGAATGGGAATGTGCTGCGGACAGCGTTGCTCGCACTCGCCGCATTCGGTGCACAGCGACGCGAAGCCGGGCTCTTTGCGCAAGCCTACGTTCTGGGCGAATTCGAAGCGCGCAGAATGCTTCGATTCCAGGTACATCAGGTTGTAGTGATGGAAGTTACCGGGAATGTCCACGCCGCTCGAACAGGGCATGCAGTAGCGGCATTCCGTGCAACCCACCTTCTCGCGCTCGCGGATGATGCCCTTCACCCGTCTGACGAGTGCCTTGTCTTCGGCAGAAAGATGGCCGGGTTCGGCGCTGTCGGCGATGCGCGCGTTCTCCTCGACCATGGCGACGGAATTCATGCCCGAAAGCACGCAGCTTACCTCGGGCTGGTCCCACAGCCAGCGCAGGCCCAGCTCGGCCGGGGTGTATCCCGTGCCGCTTGTCTGCAGCTCCTGCAGCGCCTTGTCGGGAAGCTGCACGAGCTTGCCGCCGCGCAACGGTTCCATCACGATGACGGGCAGGCCCTTCGCGGCGGCGGCTTTCAGCCCCTTGCGCCCCGCTTGGCTGTTCTCGTCCAGGTAGTTGTATTGAATCTGGCAGAAATCCCAGTCGTACGCATCCAGTATCTGCAGGAAGCCCTCGGTATCGCCGTGGTACGAGAACCCGATGCTGCGGATGCTGCCATCGGCCTTATGCCGGCTTATCCAGTCCTCGATGCCCAGCTTCTTCAGGCGGTCCCATTCGACGACGTCGGTGAACATGTGCATAAGGTAATAGTCTACGTAGTCGGTGCGCAGACGCGAGAGCTGTTCCTGGAAGGTTTTTTCCACGGCCTGCAGCGAGCGCATCAGGTAATGGGGCAGCTTCGTGGCGATGCGCACCATATCGCGGCAGCCGTTCTCGTGCAGTATGCGCCCGAGGCATTCCTCGCTTCCGGGATACAGATAGGCGGTGTCGAAGTAGTTAACGCCACGGTCGATGGCTACGAGCACTTCGCCTTCGGCCTTTTCGTAATCGATGGCACCCATCTTCTTGTCAAAGCGCATGCAGCCGAAGCCGAGCTGCGATATATCGTTGCCCGCACGGTCCTTACGGTATTTCATTATTGCCCCATCTCTCGTTTCCATCGCCCGGCAATGCAATGCGCACTCGCACAGCTTAGCCACGGATGGGGCAAACGGGCCCCTTCGTAATCGAATCGCAATATTGCGCCGCGCACGCAGCCGCGCATCATTCGGACATCGCCATGGTCAGGACCATGGGCGCCCAGGCGGCAAATGCGCGCGGGTCGCTTGCAAGCTCGGCAGCCACCGCGTCGAAGCCGACCCAGCGCACGGCATCCACTTCGGCCGGATCGGGAGACGGGTCGCCTTCGCAGCGCCCCACGAACACGTGGTCGTACTCGTATTCGCACAGGCCGCTTTCGAATTCGGCACGATAGGCGAACGCGCAGAGCTCGCGCAGATCGACCGCCCGACATCCCAGCTCTTCGGAAACGCGGCGATATGCCGCGTCCATCGTGGCCTCGCCCACGCGCGGATGCGAACAGCACGTGTTAGCCCACAGCCCGCCCGAATGGTACTTGCCCAGCGCGCGGCGAGCCAACAGCATTTCGGGGCCGCCTTCTCCGTCGCGCACCAGCACCACCGAGAAAGCCCGATGCAGCAGGCCCTCGACGTGCGTCTTCAGCTTCGTGGCAGACCCCAATTCGCGGTCTTTGCCATCCACCAGTATAAGCAGGTCGTCGCGTGTGGCATCCGCCGAAAGCGCCCGCTCCCCCATCGCGTTCATGAAACCCCCTTGCATATTCGACGTTCTCTCGTATCCTGTACTGCCCTTTCGCCGAAAGCGTCTCCACCGTTTTGGAACTGCACGCCCCAGGGAAGAGCTGGGCGAAAGCCAAGCGAAATCCGGCAAAGGCGCCCTGCGGATTTGGGGCAAAACCTATCGGCGCCTTCCTACGAGCGCTGATTGCGCAGGATGACCTCGGCCAGGGCGTCGAGCGATTGCACGTCCCACCATTCCTCATCGGGAACATGGGCATCGTATTCGGCCTCCAGCTTGGTAAGCACCTGGATGAAGCCGAGCGAGTCCACGCCGCCTTCGATGATGAACGGCTCGTCGTCCTTCAGGGCGGGATTGTAGTCCTCGGGCAGGTCCTGCG
>DMNP01000017.1 GCA_003452695.1 Eggerthellaceae bacterium | reverse complement strand
CAACGCGCTGCTGAAGACGCTGGAAGAACCGCCCGGGCACGTTGTCTTCATACTATGCACGACCGACCCCCAAAAAGTCCCCGAAACCATACATTCGCGCTGCCAGCGCTTCGATTTCAGGCGCATCGCACCCGAATCCATGGTATCGCGCCTGGGAGCCATCTGCATAGCCGAAAACGTGCAGTTCGAAGGAGAGGCGCTCGACCTGATAGCTCACCGCGCCGAAGGCGGGCTGCGCAATGCCCTGACCTCGCTCGAGCAGATAATTGCTTTCGAGAACGGAAAGGTAACGCTTGCAGGAGCAGAGCGCCTGCTGGGAGCCATTGATTCGAACGACATGGCGGAAATCATGTCCTACGTGGGCCGGCGCGACATTGCGAATTGCTTCCGCTGGACATCGCGCTATGTGGAAACGGGCGCCGATTTGGCGCAGTTCGTGCGCGACATGTCCGAGCACGTGCGCAACCTGTACGTTATGGCGCTCGTAGGCGACGACGTGGAGCTGGAGGTTAGCGAAACGGCGCGTCGCGAGCTTGCCGGCGAGCTCGAGTGGTTCGGCCCGGATCGCGCAAGCCGCTTGCTGGGAGTGCTGGGCGACCTGTCAGCCGAGCTGAAAACGTCCTCGAACCCGCGCCTGGCCTTCGAGATAGCGCTGACGCGCATGGTGCGACCCGACTCCGACCTGACGCTGGAATCGCTGGCCGAGCGCATCGAGGCATTGGAGTCGGGCTACTCGTCGGTCGCCCATGTCATGCCCGGGCCCGCGCGGGAATCCACCCCGCTCGGGGCAGGACCGTCGGCAGACTCATCGCCTGCGACTGCGCCTGCACCCGCGCCCGATCTCCCAGCCACATTGCCGGTGCGCGAAACGCATGCAGCCAGCGACGCCCGATGGGCCGATTCGGCTTCGCCTGCTGGGGAGGGCACGCGGCAGGCAAGTGAAGAAGCCGTTTCCGCTGCAGCGCCGCAAGGCGCATCGCACGACCAGCCGCCATCAATGCAGCAGGACGCTGCCGCCAACCAACCAGGTTCGCCCAATCCATCGTCTAAGGCCGCCTCTGCGGCGCCCACCGCAGCAAGCCCCCTGGAAAACCCGGCGGCGTTGCAGCGCATCTGGCAGGCAACGCTCGCGGGCCTGAAGAAGCGCAAGCAAGCGCACGTGGTGCTGTTCCTGAACGCCAAGGCCCGCTTCGATGCTGCAACGGGCACGGTGCGCATCGTCTTTCCCGCCGAAAGCGACTTCCTGTTCAAGAGCGCGCAAAAGCCCGACGTGCAGGATGCGCTTGCCGCGTCGTTCAATCAGGCGGCCGGTTTCCCGGTTGCCTTCGCGTACGAGAAGGCGGGAGAACCGGCGGTGGTTGCAGCGCAAGTTGCAGCGCCCGCCCAACCGCACGTGGACCCATCGCAGCAGCCGCAAGCCCAGGCCCAACCGCAGGCGGAACCCGAGGCGCAGCCGTTCGAGCCGCCCGAGCTCCAACCGCAGGCCCAACCCGAAGCACAGGCTGAAATGCAGCCCCAGGCCCAGGCCCAACCGCAGGCGGAAATGCAGACGCAGGCCCAGGTCGAAGCGCAGGGTCGGCCCCAAGTCGAAGCCGTGGCGGCCTACGACGACCCCCCTTACGACGACTACGCCTACGACGATCCGCCCTACGACGACGAATTCTACGATCCCGCACCATACGGCGACAGCCCCTCCGGCACGACGAGCGCGGGCACTCCCGCCGATTCCACTACGCCCGCGCCCGCAACGGACGCGCAGACAACCGCCTCTCCCGACGATTCAGGCGAGGCGGAACGCGCCGACCTGCAGGCCATGTTGCAGGCCGGATTCGGCGCTGGAGTCGTTTTCAGCGAAGTGGAAGACTAGCGTCGGCTTCATGCGTGCGCCCCGGCTTTCTGGATGGAGAAACCGGGGCCCACGCCTCCCCTCTAGCCAACGAGCACGATAGGCTCGAACGCGGCCTTGGCCGACTGCAAGATGTCGCGGTTGCCGAACACGCAGCGGGCATCGTGAGCATTCGACGACTCCACCACAGAAGCGAAGGCCCGCAGCGCTTCGACGTCGGCAGAGACCATCTGCGCACGCATGCGACGGCGATCCTGCATGGTGCGGCCGCAGAAGAATTCGGCAGCTTGGCGCTTCATCAGCGCGCGAGGCTTCACGGGGGCGTCGAACGCGGCCACGCTCGCCACGATGAAACCGTCCATGTCGGCAGGCGACGGATCGAATTCTGCCAACCATGAACTGGCCTTGCGGAAACGCTCCAGCGTGACGTCTAGGTGCGGGTCGCGATACGAATAGAAGTTCATGTTGCCCGCCGGCCGCACTTGGAATCCCACCCCGTAGGCACCGCCCTTCACGCGGACTTCGTTCCACAGATAGTCCAGCGAAAGCGCACGGGCCGCCACGGCCCAGGCGCCCGTATAAGAAACGCCCATCCGGCGACGGTCCCATCCGAGGGCTGCGTAGCACACGTCGCTCGGCACGATGAAGGCCTCGTTGCGCACCACGGGCTCGGGAATGCGCAGAAGCCGCCCGTCCGCACCCGTGCGGCCGCACGCGGGATGCGCGTTCCAGAAGGCTTCGTAATCGGCATCGCTGCCCGCAAAGCTTATCGTGCACGCATCATCGCAGAACAGACGCTTCGCCACATCTTCCAGGCGCGCCGCAAGCTGCTCGGCCCGTTCGTCGTAGTGTTCGATGGTATCGCAGACGAAGCGATAGAATTCCACGTTGGACAGCTGCTCGCGCATCACGCCCGCACGCGAATAGTACGATTTCACGCGGGCCGCCGCACACGAGTGGCCGGAGTTCGCGAAGTGCTGTTCCAATCCGATCTTGCGTTGCTTCAGCACGTCCAATATCTTGTCGGTGTTGGAAAAGTCCGTTTCGATCAGCACTTCGCGCGGCAGATCGGCCAGCCATTCCACGTTGGCCGACAGGGCGGATGCGCTGACCACGAACTTGGGGATGACCGCGTCGACGTCGGCGTAGTTTTCCAGCACTTCGGAATAGAAGCTCAGATTACCCAGCTTTCCCTGCACGAGCGTGTCAAGCTCGGCGGCGTTGCGCTTTGCCGTGTCCAGCTTGCCCAGAACCAAAGAGAGCACCGACACGTAGGGCAAGTCGTCGAAGGCAAGCCGTTGCAAATCGAAATAGCGGTAGGCATAGGCTATCCCATGCGTTGGCATCGTATGGCGGATGCAGGCAAGAGGCGCTGCGGGGTCTATCCCGTAATCGGGATAGGAGGGCATGTCGCCGATGTCACCCGCCGACAGGC
>DMNP01000093.1 GCA_003452695.1 Eggerthellaceae bacterium | reverse complement strand
AGGTCATCATCGCCGACGAGCCGACTCCCGGCCTGGATCTGGACCTTGCCGTGAAGGCGCTCGACGATTTCCGCGCTTTCGCCAACGAGGGCGGCGGCGTCATGCTCATAACGCACGATATCGAGCTTGCGTTGCGCGTGGCCGACCGCATTGCCGTGTTCAAAGACGGGACGATCGTCGAAGAGACGGCGGTGGCCAATTTCGCATCGCCCGAACTGCTGGCGCATCCGTTCAGCCGCGCGCTCTGGCGCGCTCTGCCCGAACACGCTTTCAGCGCCGACCCCGAGAAGGCGGGCGATGACGGCTGCGTTTGCAGCGAAGGGGCCGTGCAAGATGGGGCGTGCCGCCCGGAAGCCGGCGACGACAGCTGTGCTCCGCATGCTGGGGAAGGGCGTGCCTAGTGCTCGAGGCCCACAACATACGCTTCGGTTACTCGAAGGCGCGGCCCGCGGTCCTGGACGGTTTCGACCTATCGGTGCAACCGGGAGAGCGCGTGGCGCTGCACGCGCCGTCGGGCACCGGCAAGACCACGCTGTGCCGCATCCTTGCCGGCTACGAGCAACCGTGGGAGGGCCGGGTGCTCTGCGACGGCCGGCCGCTTCCACTGCGGGGCGCCTGCCCGGTGCAGCTTGTGGGCCAACATCCCGAACTGGCAGTGGACCCGCGCCTGCGCATGGAAACGACGCTCGCAGAAGCGGGGGAGGTCGATGGCGCCCTGCTGGAGGCGCTCGGCATCCGCCCCGAATGGCTCCGTCGCTATCCGCACGAGCTGTCGGGGGGCGAGCTGCAGCGCTTCTGCATTGCGCGCGCACTTGCCACGCGTCCGCGCTACCTGGTGGCCGACGAGATATCCACGATGCTCGATGCCGTCACGCAGGCGCAGATTTGGCGGTTTCTCCTGGAAAACGTGGACCGTGCGGGCATGGGCCTCGTGTTCGTGTCGCACAGTCCCGCACTGGCCGCCCGCATCGCCACGCGAACGGTGGATATTCCCTGAAAAGCGTCATCAATTCGACATGCTATGAAACTCTCCGACGCGCTACACTAATGCGAAACATTTCGGGGGGATCGCATGCGGCTGTTCAAGTATCTGGGAAGGCATGGGGGCGCGGTGGCGCTCGTCTTCGTGCTGCTCGTGTGCCAGGCGTTCTGCGACCTCATGCTGCCGAACTACACGGCCGATATCGTGGACGTGGGCATCCAACAGTCGGGCATCGAGCACGCATCGCCCGAGCGACTGTCCGCGCAAACCCACGACGCGATAGGCGCCGCGCTGTCGGGCGAGCAGAAAGCCCGCTTCGAATCCGCCTATGCCGCGGCGGGCGACGGCGCCTACGAGCTTACGAGCGCGGGCGCGCGCGACCGCGCCGCGCTGGATGCGCTCGTGGCCCTTCCCCTTGCAGAAGCGCGGGGCATGGCGCAGCCCGGCATGACGGACGATCTGGCAAACCAGCTGGGCATTTCGGCGGCTGCGGCCGAATACGCCGCGCTTGGCTACGACGTAGGCGGCATGCAGCTGAACTACCTGATGGCGACGGCGCTGAAGATGATGGGCTTCGTGGTGCTGTCGGTCATCATATCCACGCTGCTGGGGTTCGTGGCATCGCGCACGGGGGCAACGATCGGCCGCGAGCTGCGGGGACAGATGTATCGCAAGGTCATGTCGTTTTCCGATGCGGAAGTGCAGCGCTTTTCGGCTGCCTCCCTCATCACGCGCGCGACAAACGACATCCAGCAGATCCAGATGATGAGCATCATGCTGTTGCGCATGGTGCTGTACGCGCCCATCCTGGCCATCGGCGGCGTTGTCATGATCATGCGCATGGATGTGTCGATGGGCTGGATAATCGGCGTTGCCGTTGCGGCACTCGTGGCCGTGGTGCTGGTGCTCATGGCTATCGCCCTGCCCAAGTTCCGCATTATGCAGAAGCTCATCGACCGCGTGAACCTGGTCTCGCGCGAGATGCTTACCGGCGTGCAGGTCGTGCGCGCGTTCGGGCAACAGCAGCGCGAACAGCGGCGCTTCGACGAGGCCAGCACGGAGCTTATGCGCACGCAGTTGTTCACCAACCGCGTGATGATCTTCATGATGCCCACGATGATGATAGTAATGAACCTGGTGTCGGTCGTCATCGTGTGGGTGGGGGCCGGACAGATTGATGCCGGCGTCATCCAGCCGGGCGACCTCATCGCCTTCATCACCTATTCCATGCTCATCATCATGGGATTCCTCATGCTGTCGATGTTGGCGGTCATCGCACCGCGTGCCGACGTGGCAGCCAAGCGCATCGATGAAGTGCTCGAGGCCGAAGCCTCCATTGCCGATTCGCCTGGGTCCGAGCACGGCGCGGCGACGGTGGTCCCGATGCATTCGGGGTGCGCCCCCGGTGCCGAAATAGCATTCGACCACGTGTCGTTCCGCTACGACGAGGGCAGCGAATGCGTGCTGCGCGACGTGACCTTCACGGCCGAGGCCGGCACGACCTGCGCGATCATCGGGTCCACCGGGTCGGGCAAGTCCACGATATTGAAGCTGGTCGAGCGCTTCTACGACGTTACGGAAGGCGCGGTGCGCATCGATGGCGTGGACGTGCGCGCTATGCCGCTTGCCCGGTTGCGCGCGCAGTTGGGCTATGTTCCGCAGAAGGCGTTTCTGTTCACGGGCACCATCGAGTCGAACGTCGGCTATGCTGAAGACGACATGGAAGAGGACCGCATCCGCGCGGCCATTGACATCGCCCAGGCGGGCGAATTGGTCGAGGCCAGCGAAGAGGGCCTGGACGCCGAGATAACCCAGGGCGGCACGAACGTGTCGGGCGGGCAGCGCCAACGCCTGGCCATTGCCCGTGCGCTCGCGAAGGACGCGCGCGCCTATCTGTTCGACGACAGTTTCTCGGCGCTCGATTACAAGACCGATGCCGCGCTGCGCAAGGCGCTGTCCGAGCGCTTGCCGGGCAAGACCCAGATAATCGTGGCGCAGCGCATTGCCACCGTCATGCAGGCCGACAAGATAGTCGTGCTCGACGAGGGCGTCGTCGTGGGCCAGGGCACGCATGCCGAGCTGCTTCGCACGTGCGGCCCGTATCGGGAAGTCGCGCTTTCCCAGCTCTCTCCCGAAGAGCTGCAGGACCATGGGCACGAAGGGCAGCGCTTGCCATCCCCGACGTGCAGCGAAGGGGGCGATGCGCGATGAGCGAACACGACGAGGCGCAGGAACGCGAGTTGCTGCAGACGGCCCAGCGCAAGAAGCGGGGCTATAAGCCCGGCGGTCCTGCCGGGCGGATGATCGTCACCGAGAAGCCGCGCGATTTCAAGGGCACGGTGGGCAAGCTCGTTCGCTTCATGGGACGCTTCAAGTTCGCGCTTCTTGCGGCGCTGGCCTTCGCCATCGGTTCGACGGCGTTCAACGTAATCGGTCCGAAGGTGCTGTCCACGGCCACGACCGAGCTCTTCGAAGGCCTGGTGGCGAAGGTGGCCGGCACGGGCGGCATAAACTTCGATGCCATAGAGGCCATCCTCGGCACCACGCTTGCCATCTATCTGGCAAGCGCCGCCTGCCAGTTCGTGCAGGGGTGGATTCTTACCTACGTGTCGCAGAAGACCTGCTACGAGTTTCGCCGCGAGCTGGCGGAGAAGATGGACCGGCTGCCGGTCGGCTATTTCGAGCGCACGAGCACGGGCGACACGCTTTCGCGCATCACAAACGACGTTGACACGCTCGGGCAAAGCTTGAACCAGGGCATTTCCGAGCTGCTGCGCTCGGTGGTTACCATCGTGGGCGTGGTGGCCATCATGTTTTCAATAAACGTGGTGATGACGCTCGTCGCGATGCTCATCGTGCCGGTATCCATTGCGCTCATCCGCATCATCGTCGGGCGTTCGCAGAAGCATTTCTATGCGCAGCAGGCAAACCTCGGCGCCATCGACGGCCAGATAGAGGAAACGTTCAGCGGACATGCCGTGGTGAAAGCCTTCGGACGCGAGGAAGCCGCCATCCAGGAGTTCGATGCCACCAACGAGCGCCTGTTCGAAAGCGCATGGCGTTCGCAGTTCCTCTCGGGGCTCATGCCGCCTGCCATGAACCTCGTCGGCAACCTGGGCTATGTGGTCATCGCCATACTCGGCAGCGTGTTCGCCGTGCAGCGAATAATCACGGTGGGCGATATCCAGGCATTCATCCAGTACGTGAAGAACTTCACGCAACCCATCACGCAGCTTGCGCAGGTGGCGAACGTGTTGCAGCAGACCGCTGCCGCGGCCGAGCGCGTATTCGAGTTCCTGGAAGCCGGGGAGGAACCGCCCGAGCAGGAAGGTGCCGCAACCGAGGACCTGGCCTGCGTGGTGGACTTCGACCACGTGCAGTTCGGCTACGACCCCGAAAAGCTCGTTATCAAGGACTTCAGCGCGCATGTTGCCGAAGGGCAGACCGTTGCGTTCGTGGGGCCCACCGGTGCGGGCAAGACCACGCTCGTGAAGCTGCTCATGCGCTTCTACGATGTGCAGGGGGGTGCCATCCGCATCGGCGGCACCGACGTTCGCGACATCCGGCGCGAGGACGTGCGCGACCTGTTCGGGATGGTGCTGCAGGACGCGTGGCTGTTCAACGGCACGGTGCGCGAGAACATCCGCTACGGCAAGCCGGATGCCACCGACCAGGAAGTGGAAGAGGCCGCGCGGCGCGCTTTCGCCCATCATTTCATCGAGACGCTGCCCGGCGGCTACGACTGCATGATAAACGAGGACGCCAGCAACATAAGCGCCGGCCAGCGCCAGCTGCTGACCATAGCCCGCGCGTTCCTGGCCGACCGTCGCATGCTCGTGCTGGACGAGGCCACCAGCTCGGTGGACACGCGCACCGAGGAACGCATCCAGCAAGCCATGGACGACCTGATGGCCGGTCGCACGTCGTTCGTAATCGCGCACCGCCTGAGCACCATCCGCGATGCCGACCTTATCCTGGTCATCCGCGAAGGAGATATCGTCGAGCAGGGCACCCACGAGCAGCTGCTCGCCCACGACGGATTCTACGCCGAACTGTACAACGCACAGTTCCAATCGTAGGTTTTTGGCTATTTGGTGACAGAAGAACCGTCCCTCTGTCACCCAGAGTGTACGCCGCGTATGTCGACTCACTTCGGGCATGCGGCAACGCCCTGGCCACGATCCGCACAAAGGAGGACCTGCTGAGAGGTTTCTTTCTTCCGTTACCCTGAAACAGCACGGCGTAAAGTTTTTGGGGGTTG
>DMNP01000245.1 GCA_003452695.1 Eggerthellaceae bacterium | reverse complement strand
TGAGCGTGCCATTCAGCCCCGAGCAGTTGCGGAAGACGTTGGTCTCGATTTTGGTTACGGTGGACGGTATGGTCACGTTACCGGTAAGGCCCGTGCAGCCTTCGAACATGCTGTTCGGCAGCGTCGTGCAGGCCTGGTTCATCTGAAGCGAGGTGAAGCCTTTGCAGCCCTCGAAAATGCCATCCCCGAGGTAGTTCGTCCCGAAACTTGCAACGCTCGCCGGAATGACCAGCGCGCCCGTCAGGTTCTCGCAGCCGTAGAACGCAGCGCTGCCGATATCGGTTACGCCCTCGGGAATCGTCAAAGCCCCGACAATACCCGTACAGAGCCTGAATGCGTTATTCCCGATGCTCGTCGCGCTAGCGGGAATCACGATCTGCTCGAGGCTGCTGCAGCCGTAGAACACGCCTTCGGGGACTGCCGTCCACGCGTCGGGCAGCGTGCAGCTTTTCAGGTTCTCGCAGAACATGAACACGTTCGCGCCCATATCGGCGATAGCTACCGAATCGGGAATAATCGCAGAGGTAAATCCCTTGCAGCTGTCGAAGGCGCTCTCGCCGATGCTTTCCACGCCACCCTCGATGGTAAGCACGCCCGGTTGCACCCCTTCGCTATCGCCGAAACGCTCGAACGCCGCCTTGCCGATGGTCTTCACGCTCCCCGGAATGGTCAGGTCGCCCCCCGCCTTCAAGCAGCCGTAGAATGCGCGTTCGCCGATGGAGGATACGCCACTCGGGATGGTAAGCCCCGTAAGGTTCTGGCAGAAATAGAAGGCGTCTGCACCGACGGTCTTCAGGTTGCTTGGCAGGGCCAACGTGCCTGAAAGCAGCGTGCATTGCTCGAAGGCGCTCGTGCCGATGTCGGTAAGGCTGCTCGGCAGCTGCAGCTTCTCGAGGAAGCTGCAATAGTAGAACGCCTTTTCGTCGATGGACGCAACGCTGCTCGGGATGCTCAGGGTGCCCCCAAAGCCCATGGGATCGTCCGACGAGCCAGCGAACGCCCCGTTGGGAATCGCCGTGAAATTCGGGTTGTTCGGCAGCTTCAGCGAGCTGAAGCGGCAGCAGCCGCTGAAAGCCTCTTCACCGATGCTCGCAACGCTGTCCGGAATGTTCAACGCACCGGTGAAACCCGCGCCGCTGAACGCGCTCTCGCCAATGGAGGTAAGGCCGGAAGGCAAGGTCAAGCTGCCGCAGAGGGCGTTTTCTGCACCGAAACCGCTGAACGCCCAGTCGCTTATCTGAGTCACGCCCGACGGAATTTCAAGATTGCCGCTGAAGGTGTTGCAGCCGCCGAATGCGCTCTCGCCGATGGACGCGAGCGTGCTCGGCAACGTGAGAGAGCCCGTGAAATCGCAATCGTAGAAACATTCCTCGGGAACGGTCGTCATGCCTTCGGGCAACGTGAGGGAGCCCGTGAAACCGGAGCGATGGAAAGCGCCCTTGCCAATGCTCGCAATGCCGCTTGGAATGACCAGATCGCCCGAGAAAGTGCAAACGTAGAACGCTTCGGCGCCTATGGTTTGCAAGTTCGCCGGAAGATGCAGCGCGCCTTGCGCGCCGGCAGGCTCATCCTCCCCGGTGTTGAAATCGTATTCTCTCGCGCCGGTGTTGCAGAACGCCCTTGCCCCTATGCTCGTCACGCTATCGGGCAGATTGATGCCGCCCGTAATGTGCCAGTTCCCCTCGAAGGCGCTCTCGCCAATGCTTGCCAGGCTGCTGCCGTTTGCAAACGCGATGCCAGTCAGGCCGCGGTCTCCCGAGCTGCCGTCCATGAAGAAGCAGTGGTCGGGGATGGCTGTAACGCCTGCGGGGATAGTGACCGTACCCGCCATGCCGCGGCAATCCGCGAATGCATAGCTGCCCAAGGACGTAAGACCGCTTGGCAACACCAGCGGGCCCTGCAGGTTCTGGCAGTTCTGGAATGCGCTCGCGCCGATGCTCTTCACCGTATTCGGAAGGGAAAGCGTGCCGTCGAACCCGGTTTCGCCTTCCGCGTTCTTGAAAGCGCTCGCGCCGATGGCGGTAACGGTATAGGTAGCCCCGTCTTTAACGACAGTCGCGGGAACGACCAGGTTGCCGCCCGCCGTGCCGGTGAAGCCGGTAACGATGGCCGTCTTGGCGCCGCTGTCGTAGGCGTAGGTAAGCGCATAATCGCCCTGAGCCTGCCCTGCGAGCTGCTCGGCCGGCTGCGCCTGCACGGCCAGCTGCAGCGATGCCCGAGGCGCATCGGCAGCGCCAGCCCCATCGGCCTTATCGCCCTCGCCCGCAAACGCCAATCCCGGCGCCATGCCGATTGCAAGCACAACCGACATCGCGGCGCATGCGATGCGATGCGAACGCCTTGCCGCTTGCTTGGCCCTGTATCTCTTCACCATGATGGCCCCCTTTTCTGCGGACAGCCGGACAGGTTGGGACACCCACCCAGGGTTAATGCCCCGTTCATGCCTTGGTTGTTACGGTTTTTGCTTTCGACCAAGCGCTGTAATACTTCGTCTTGCCAACTTGCTTGTAGGTGCGCACGCGCACGTAGTACTTCTTCTTGGCCTTTAGCTTGCCAACCTTAAGCGAAACCTTGTTGGCGCCCTTTACCGCAACGGTCTTGGCAGACTTGAAGGTGGATTTCAAGCTGTATTGCACCTGATAGCCCGTGGTCTGAGCGGCCTGTTTCTTCCACTTTGCGATGAAGCCTTTCTTCGCCGCCGTTACCTTGGCAAGCGCAGTGCCCTTCGGCACTATCTGGAATTTTGTCGTGCCGGTGCCAGCATAGTTGCCCTTCAGCGTTACCGTGGCCGTTGCAGTGCCCACGTTCGTGTTGGCGCTGTACGAAACGGTATAGCCCGCTACCGCTACCGCAACGCCGTCCACCTTCACCGTGACCGCCGGTTTTTGCGCTTTGCCGGTGAATACAAGCGATGTCTTGGCAAGCGCGATTGTCGGCACAACGGCCTTGGGCCTGATAGCGAACGTGCCGGAAGCGAAGCCCTTGTACCCGGCCGATTCGATGCCCGTAACCGTTACGGTCGCCGTGCCGGCATTCACGTTGTTCTTGTAGGACACGGTGTAGTGCTTGTCCTTGACGAGCGTCGTGCCGTTAAGCGTAACCGTAGGCGCGGGCACGAGCGCCTTGCCCGTGAAGGTTTGCGCGGGCACCGATACGGTCGCGTCCGAAATGTCTGCAGCAGAAACGCGCATGCGCCTGTACGTGCCGGCTTCGATAACAGTTGCCTTGGCTCCAGCGGCATCAATGTAGTAATCGTCCGTGCCGTCCACGATGGGAGAAACGGCAAACTGCACCGTGCTGTTGTTCACGATGGTGGAAAAATCGCTTCGGCTGAGTGTTTCGAAGTAGGCGCTCGTAACACTAGCGGGAATGGTCAGCGTGCCGGTAAGCCCCGTGCAACCATAGAACAGATAACGCGCCAGCGAGGTAATGGACGACGGGATGGCAACGTCGCCTGAGAAGCCCGTGCAAAACTCGAATGCGCCTGCACCGAGCTTGGTCACGCTGGAAGGTATGACTAGGGCGCCGCTGAAGCCCTTGCAGCTAGCAAATGCGGAGGAGCCAATGGTGGTAACGCTTTCGGGGATTTGCAGCGTCCCGGACAGCCCGCTGCATCCGCCGAATGCCGAATCGCCAATGGCGGTCAGACCAGCCGGGAGCGACAAAGCGCCCGAAAAACCCGTGCAGCCGTAGAAGGCTTCGGTCTCGATGGTCGTGATTGTCGCCGGAATGGCCAGGCTGCCCGTCATGCCCGTGCAGCCGTACAGCAGGCCGCTGGGAATGGAGGTCCACGAAGAGGGAATTTCATAGGATGTGAAGCCCGTGCAGTTGCCGAACGCTCGGTAGCCAAGGCTCGTTACCGTGTCGGGAATGACGAGCGTGCCCGTGAAGCCACTGCATCCATTGAACGCCTCCCTGCCGATGCTCTGGATGCCCGCAGGCACCGTGAATGCACCCGTAAATCCCGTGCACCAATTGAACAGGCCCTGGGGAATGGACGACCATGTGCTGGGCAATTGGAAATCGGTGAATCCCGTGCACGAATTGAACACGTCGTGGCCCATGTTGGCAGGCTCCAGACTTGCGGGAAGCGCGATGGTGCCCGTAAAGCCCGTGCAATGCACGAACGCGTTGTCGCCGATGCTCTGCACGCCCTCCTGAATGACAAGCGTGCCCTTTTCGCCCGTTGCCCTGTACCCGAACTGGCCAAACGCCTCGCGGCCGATGGTCTTCACATTGCCGGGAATGACCAGGTCGCCGCACATGGCCTCGCAGCCGAAGAAGGCCCGTTGGCCGATGGATTCCACGCTGTTGGAAATCGAAAGCCCGGTGAAGCCGTTGCAGAAGTAGAACGCGCTATCGCCCACCGACGCAAGGCTGCTCGGCAAGGCCAGAGTGCCCGAAAAGCCCTTGCATTGCTGGAACGCCTCGTTGCCGATGCTCGTAAGGCCGCTCGGCAAGACGAGATCGCCTGTGAACTTGGCGCAGAGCTCGAACGCCTCTTGCTCGATGACGGTAACACTTTCGGGAATCTGCAATGTGCCGGCAAAACCCATCTCGTAATTCCAGGTGCTGCCAAACGTGCCGCGAGCGATGGTCGTGAAGCTCTCGTTTTCGGGAAGCTTCAGCGACGTGAAGTATCGGCACCCGTTGAACGCATTCGCCCCGATGGTCGTCACACTGTTCGGAATAACCAGCGCTCCGTTAAAGCTGATGCAGTCCGAGAACGCATATTCGCCGATGCTTGCCAGGGTCGAGGGCAGCGACAGCGCACCAAAACCGCTGGCGTTGTCGGCGTACTTCGAGAAGGCAGACGATCCGATTTCCGTAACGCCTTCGGGAATGGTCAGATTGGGGGCGAAGTTGGGGCAACGCCAGAAAGCGTCGTAACCAATGGTCTGAAGCGAAGCCGGCAACGCGAGCGCGCCCGTAAAACCGTCTTCGGCAAAGCACCAATTGCAAATGGTCGTCATGCCCGCGGGCAGGGTGAGCTCCCCGGTGAAGCCCGCGTGCTGGAACGCCTTGTCGCCGACGATCGCCACCGTGTCGGGAATGACGAGATCGCCCGCAAAATCGCACAGGTAGAACGCCCCTTCGCCGATGGACTGGAGGCCCGCGGGCAAGGCAAGATTGCCCTGCGCGCCCTTCAGATACGTGCTGCTGCTCGTCGAATGCGTCCGGTAGAACGCATACTGACCGATGCTCGTAACTCCCGCGGGAATGTCGATGCCGCCCACGACTTCCCAATTGCCCGCAAACGCATATTCGCCGATGCTGGTAAGCTGGCTGTCTTCGGCAAACTCAACGCCCGTAACTCCATGGTCGCTGCTGTAGCGGGAATTGCCGTCCATGAAGAAGCAGTGGTCGGGGATGCTCGTAACGCCAGCGGGAACGACAACGGTGCCGGACATCTTTATACAATCGGAAAACGCGTACGCGCCCAAAGACGTTATGCCACTTGGAATGCTCCACGTGCCGTTGAATTTCGAGCAACCCTTGAACGCCGCGGCCCCGACCGTCTTCAGGCTGGCCGGCAGGGGGAGATCGCCAGTAAAGCCCGTGCATCCCTCGAAAGCGCTCGCGCCGATGCGCTGTACCGTGGCAGGAAGAACCAGGGCGCCCGAGAAGCCCGTCTCGTTCTTGAAGGCGTTGTCTGCAATGGCGGTAACGGTGTAATCGCGCCCTTCGTGCGTTACCGTTTCGGGGACGGTCAGGCCCCCGCTTGCGGCACTGCCAGCAGCAAGGCCAACAACCGTTGCCGTGCCCGATTCGTCGTCGTAGGCGTAATCGAGAACGTTCGCTTCGCCATCTTGCGCCTCTAGCTGCAAGGCCGCCTGTAAAGACTCGCCCGCATGAACACCGCCGTTTTCGGCAAACGCCATAGCCGGCGTCGCGCCAACCACAAGGGCAGCGGCCATGACCGCAACCGCGCAAGCTGCCCTTGCAACGACCCAATCAAGATAATGCCTCGTCTTCATTGTCGCCCCCATTCTCCCGACTGGGATACCCAACCATGGGCAAACGTCCCAACTTCGCGCGCGTGATACCTGAGACCATACGCGATAGCAAGGCAAGTTGGTTCGACCTGCAGGATTAGTTTTCGATTAGGTTTTTCATTGTGCCTAGTCATTGGGCTATCGAAACCTCGATCTGCCGTCCTTCTTCGCGCTTTCGAAAGCAGAACCTAACCCTGCCTGCTACACTACAGTCGAGCAGGACCCTGGCGATTGCCAGTTCCGCCCCGAAGACCATGCGAACACGAGGAGGACGCCACGGCATCGACGGCAACAGATTCCCGCTTCGCCGCAGACGGCCGCCATGGCATGCGTCCGTTGGTGCTGTGCTTCCTGCTTGTCTTCGCGGGCTTCACCCTTACGTCCACGACATACCTGCTGTGGTTGCACCACCTTGCACGATTCGTCGAACCGGACGCCATCGACGCGCTCACCCTTATCGGGGGCTATGGATTACAGGCTTTGGGCTTGGGCACCATGGCTGCAGTCGGCAGCCGGCACCCCGAGGCGTTCGCGCGCGTGCCGTTTGTGAGCATCGTGGCCGTGCACTTCCTCTGCGCCGTGCCCGCCATGATGGGAACCAGCCTTGCCGGCGTGCTGGCCCTGGGCTATTTGATGAACTTCCTGTGCGGCGCGATTGCCGCACACTACCTGCGCCAGCTTGCGCGCGATGTGGAAACGCATCGCCGCGGCCTTGTGTTCGGCGCAGCCTACGCATGCTCCACGGTGACAAGCTGGCTGCTTTCGCTCGTGCCGGGCATGCAGGATGCAGTCAGCCCAATCGGCCTGATTGCCAGCCTGGCGTTTTCGGCCCTGGCGATAGCTGCCATGTTCGCATCTTCCAGCGAAGACGGCCTCCAAACCTTCCCTGAACCCGAAGACGAGCCAGCGCCCGCCGCACAGAGCGGCCCGGCAGCAGAGGATGCCGGATTGCGATCCGTCTTCCTGTTCGCCTGCCTGGCCGTATTACTTATGAGCCTGGTGAAGAACCTAGGCGGGGGCTTTCCCGCCGCAAGCGGCACAACGGGCATGAGCCTGGAACTCTCGCGCCTGTTCTACGCAGTCGGCCTGGTGGCGGCCGGCATCATAATCGACCGCAGCCGCAAATACGGTGCCGTCTGTTGCATCGTCGCCCTGATCATACCGTTCGCATTCATGGTACTTGCAAACGAGCCCATTCCGACGGCTATTATCTGGTGCATGCACTACCTGTTCACCGGGTTCTTCTCGGTGTTTCGCGTCGTGCTGTTCGCCGATATCGCCTCCGACAGCCAGCGCTTGCACCTGGCGTGCATCGGGCTGCTTATGGGACGCATCGGCGATGCGCTGGGCACCGCCGTGTACCTTTCGCTGGGAAACAACGTCGTGGGTTTGCTGGGCGCATCCATCGCGTTGTTCGCCGCCACAGTGTTCGTAACGCACCGCCTGGGACAGCTCGTCTTCGTGCCCGGCCCCGAACCCGCGCCCGCGCCCGAGAAGAGCGAGCGCATGCTGCGCGAGGAATTCGCGGCGCGCCACGAGCTGTCCTCGCGCGAAATCGAGGTGCTGGAGCTTCTGCTGGACGGCCACAGCAACGCCGAAATAGCGTCCACGCTGTTCGTGTCCGAGAGCACCGCGAAGTTCCACGTGCACAACCTGCTGAAGAAAACCGGGTGCAAGACACGCGTGGAACTTCGCGCCGCTTTCGCCGCTAGCGCGCACGACGAGCAATGAAGCGCGCCTGCCGCCGCACGACGGGCGCGCTGCGGTTTGCCTAATAGCGGTTGTCGAAAATGCGGCGCGTCTTCTTCTCGGAGCGGGGAAGCTCGCCAAGCGCGACGCCCTTGGCAACCGGCGTCATGTTCAACTTGGCCTTGAACAGCGCTTGCATCTGCTGTTCCACCGCTTCCTTATCTTCGCCAGTTGCAGCGGTCTCGAAGAACACGGTCATGATGTCGCGCCCGTTCATGTGATCGATCATCACCTGATACTCGCTGCTGGCGCCATCGGTGAACGCGATTATCTCCTCGATTTGCGCGGGGAACATGTTCACGCCCTTCACCTTCACCATGTCGTCGGTACGCCCGGTAATGATGTCGATGCGCGGATGTTCGTGGTGGCCGCACGCACACGAGCCTGGCACGAAGCGGCTTAGGTCGTGCGTGCGGAAACGGATGAGCGGCGCACCTTCCTTCTGCAACGTGGTCAGCACGATTTCGCCTTCTTCGCCATCGGGCACGATCTCGCCTGTTTCGGGATCGACGATTTCGATGTAGATGTAGTCCGACCAGATGTGCATGGCGCTGTCGGCCTGGCAGTTAATGCCGATGCCCGGCCCATAGATTTCGGTCAGCCCATAGATGTCGTACAGTTCCACGCCCAGCTCGTCGGCAATGCGCGCACGCATCTTCTCGCCCCAGCGCTCGGAACCGATTACGCCCTTGCGCAGCTTGATGCGGTCCTTTATGCCGCGTTTGGCAATTTCCTCGGCCAGCAGCAGCGCATACGACGACGTGGCGCAGAGCACCGTGGATTCCAGGTCCTGCATCATCTGCAGCTGTTTGTCGGTGTTGCCGGGACCCATGGGAATGGCCATGGCGCCCAGCCGTTCGGCGCCCAGCTGGAAGCCGATGCCTGCCGTCCACAGGCCATAGCCGGGCGTGATGTGGATGCGGTCTTCCGGCGTGATGCCCGCGTATTCGTAGCAGCGCGCGAACTGAACGGCCCAATCCTCCACGTCCTTGGCGGTGTAGGGGATGATTACCGGCGTGCCCGTCGTGCCCGACGACGAATGGATGCGCACGATCTTCTCGGGCGGCACGGCGGCGATTCCCAAAGGGTATGCCTCGCGCAAATTGCCCTTGTCGGTGAAGGGAAGCTTTTCGAAATCTGCTTGGGACTGAATGTCACCCAGGTCGATGCCTTCGAACTTCTTGGCGTAGAACGGCGAGCGTTCCTTCAGCGTTGCAAACTGCTTGCGTATCATCTCGAATTGCTGCTGGCTCATCTGCATGGCGCGTCCTCTTCTCTTTCGTGCCGCATTATCGATTGAATTTCTCCCGCCGGGCCATTCTAGCGCGTTCCCGCTTCGCGAATGATGCATTACCTCGGAGGAAATGCATCATTTTCGATTGCGGCGCGGATCGAAGGTATCGCGCATGGCCTCGCCGAACGCCCGGCGAAACGCCGCGGCGAAACGGCTGGATATGGATTCGTTCACGATGGTCGCCTTCGCCACGTCCTCGCCATAGTGCGGGTGATTCTTGCGAAACACGCGATTGCAGATACGCGTGATGACAAGCCCGATGATCGTGACCGCCAGACAGCTTCCCGCAAGCTCGATGACCGCTTGGTTGTGTTCGAACAGAGCATACAGGGTGCTCAATGCGAAAACCACCGACAGAGCGGAGAAAAGCCAGGTGAACACGGTGATAAGCACGGCCTTGGCGCGTTCGGACGAATAGCGAAACGACATGATGACGTAGACCACGGCCGCCACCACCACCAGCAACACCAGCAGCGGGAGGATGCGATATAGCCAAATCATGCGCAGCTCCATTCCACCGCCACGGGGCGGCTTCTTCCTTATTCCGCAACTATCATAGCGCGTGCCGACCCGAAGGAGGTCGCGCGCGCCCAGTATCCTTTCTTGCGCGCCTCGGCGACGATGGCGCTTGCCGCGGCAAAGCCATCGCACACGGCGAATGTGGTGGCGCCGCTGCCGCAGAGCAACGCGCCCTGCACGCCCGGCTGGCCCGCCAGCCAGCGACGAATATCGCCCAATTCGGGCCTGAGCACCTCGGATGCCGATGCCAGGTTGTTGAACAGGGCCACGTCGTCTGCCCGCTCGGCCGATGCTGCCAGCTGCGCCGCCTCGGCGGGCACCGCAGCGGGCGCCTCGTCGAACGTGCGATAGGCTTGCCCAGTCGACACGCCCCCTGCTGGCTTCACCAGGGCAACCGCACGCTTCGAGGGCTGCAGCGCATGCACGAACACTTCGCCCGTGCCCTCGTAATACGAGCAGCCGCCATGCAGGAAGAACGCCACGTCGCTGCCCAAGCCGCGCGCCGCCCGTTCGATAGCGGCATCGTCGGGCGCAAGGCCCCAGAGCCGAGCCGCGCCCACCAGCGCCGCGGCCGCATCCGACGATCCGCCGCCCAGACCGCCTTCGGCGGGGATGTTCTTTTCTATGCGGACCTCGACTCCCCTGTCCGCGCGTCCAACGCAGTCCGCCAGGGCCTCGATGGCCTTGGCTGCAATGTTGTCGCGCGAATCCAATTCGGGCGCCACGACGTCTCCGCACGACACCATGCGGACAACTGGCTTTCTCGCGTTTTCCGCGCCCGGCACCGCACGGCGCATGTACACGACATCGTGCAAGTTCATGGCCTGCATGACCGTTGCCGCTTCATGATAGCCATCGGGCCTGCGCGCGCCGATGGCAAGGTGCAGGTTCACCTTGGCGGGAGCCATTATCTTCAGCCAGCCCTGCGCCCGGAATTCGTCGCGTTCCTGGAGCGCACGGGCATCGGCCGTTATATCGGTTGCGATATCGTTGCCGTTCCCTATCATTTCTTCCTTCTTGCCACGAAGAAGCTGCGCAGCAGCTCCACGCATTCGTCTTGCAGGACGCCGGGCGTCGCCTCGAACGTATGGTTCAGGCGGTCGTCGGCATGAATTCGATACAACGTGCCCAGCGCCCCCGCCTTCTGGTCGGGCGCGCCATACACGCAACGTCGGATGCGGGCTTGGTGCATGAGGCCCGCGCACATGATACACGGCTCCAGCGTTACATACACCGTGCAATCTGTCAGCCGCCAAGCGTCCAATGCGCGCGACGCTTCGAGCAAGGCGACGAATTCGGCATGGCCCGCAGGGTCCTTCGCCCGTTCACGCCGGTTGCCCGCCCGCGCGATAACGCACGGCTCGGCCGTCGAACGCCGCGTTGCCGGGTCGATGGGTTCGAACACGACTACCGCGCCGATGGGCACCTCGCCCATCGCGCCGGCCTTGCGCGCCTCTTCCAGCGCCATGCGCATGTACGCTTCGTCATCCATGTTCCAATTATAAAATGATTCTCGTACCGCCCTTGAATAATCATCTATACTGTTAACTCGCAAAAGGAGGAATGGCCGAGTGGTTGAAGGCGGCAGTCTTGAAAACTGTTGAGCCGCAAGGTTCCGTGGGTTCGAATCCTACTTCCTCCGCCAGTTGATAATCGTGCGCCGAGATGACGCACTGCATAGGGGGTTGAATCGGTAGGATTCGAACTGATGAGGTGGAAACGCGTGAAGAAAACAGTCCTGTGGACTGTTTTTAGCGTTTCGGTCGAGGGCGCAAGCCCGAGACGTTGTTTCCGCGAAGCGGAAATGGAATCCTACTTCCTCCGCCAGTTGATAATCGTGCCCCGAACAGGGGCACTTGTTATAAAAGGAGCATTGCGCATGA
Source organism: Eggerthellaceae bacterium (assembly GCA_003452695.1). Classification (GTDB taxonomy): domain Bacteria; phylum Actinomycetota; class Coriobacteriia; order Coriobacteriales; family Eggerthellaceae; genus UBA9715. Next base: position 12,662 of record DMNP01000245.1, on the reverse strand, counting down.
AAAGCATTGCATACTACGATGGCGCCGTCGGGTCGCCCGACGAGCTGACCGTTCCCTTCAACGACCGCTCGCACTTCTTCGGCGACGGCGTATACGACGCCACCATGGGCGCCAACGGCAAGGTGTACCTGCTTGAAGACCACCTGGACCGCTTCTATTCCAGCGCCGCAGCTTTCGGCATTAACGTGCCCCTAGCCCGCGAAGGGCTCGGCGAGCTGCTGACCGACCTGCTCGGCCAGGTGGAAGGGCCCTGTCATTTCGTCTATTGGCAGGTAACGCGCGGATTCGACGGCGTGCGTGCGCACAACTACCACCCCGACTTGCCCGGCAAGCTCTGGGTGCTTATAAGCCCTGAAGCATTGGGCGATCCGCAGAATCGCCTGAAGCTGATCACGCTGGAAGACCGGCGCTTCCAATACGGCTTCGTGAAGACGTTGAACCTGCTTCCCGCCGTAGCCTATTCGCAGGCCGCAGCGGAAGCAGGTGCCGACGAAGCGGTGCTGCACCGCGACGGCGTGGTAACCGAGTGCGCCCATTCCAACATCTCCATCCTGAAAGACGGCATCCTGTACTCGCACCCGAACGACGAACTCATCCTGCGCGGTATTGCCAAGACGCACCTTATACAAGCGTGCTATCGCGAAAGCGTGCCGGTTGTCGAGCGCGCCTTCACCCTGCAGCAGCTTGCCGACGCCGACGAGGCCATCGTCACGTCGTCGTCCCATTTCTGCTCGCCCGTATGCGAAATCGATGGGCAGCCCATCGGCGGCCACGACCCCGAAACGCTCGCCCTCCTGCGCCGCTCTCTCTGCAACGAGTTTCAGGACTACATGGGAATAGACCCGGCCGAGCTTTTTGAGTAAGACGTCGCGCGCACGAAGCACCGCGCCGTTTCGCATGGTCTAGCTTGCCTTTTACGAGCAGAGCATTGCTTCCGGCGCAAAGCATCGTCGCGCTTCGGCAAGTGGCACCGTTGGCTCTCGCGGCCGGGCCGACGGCGAGGCCCCGAAAACCGCGACCCGAAAACCGCGAAAGCCAACGTTTGAATATTCCGTGATGAGCGCCAAACTGGTTGTTGACACGCAGAATTGCATGATGCAGAATATCCGTTGCTGTTCACGCGCGCCCTTACCTCAGCTGGATAGAGGACCTGACTACGAATCAGGGCGTCGTAGGTTCGAATCCTACAGGGCGCGCCAGCTTGATTCCACGACCCCGCACCCGCGGGGTTCTTTCATTTCCGAGCGTGTCGTTGGATTCGAACCGGTGAGGTCGGAGGCCGTGAAGAAAACAGCCCGGTGGGCTGTTTTTAGGCCGACGGGCGGAGCGCTTTAGCGCGGAGCCGTTATTTCCGCGAAGCGGAAATGGAATCCTACAGGGCGCGCCAGAAACACCAGGTCTACCGTCAAATTGGTTGGCCTTTTTTCTTGCCCTGAAAGGTCAAATCTGTAGGTTTGTCTGTAGGTTTCGTCACGGATCACCGCACTACGTATCGGGCTATAGGCCAATTGACGCCACGGCGATGGCGTTTTTCTGATTCTCATGTCAGCATTGCGGTGTAACCGTCTGCCGCACCACAGGCATAGCCTGTGGGTTTCTCACATGGCGCTAATTTCACCCACCGTCGCTTTTATGGACGCTCGGGCGGGGGCTCGGCAGCAGAGAGCACAATACCCCCGCCCCCGTGTGTTGGTCACGCGATCTTGATGGTGATGACGGCGGACTTATTGGCGGCTTTGTAGTTGCCGGTCTTCTTGGCGGTCGCTTTAACGGTGACTTTGTAGGTGCCCTTCGGCGTGCCCTTCTTGACGGTGATCTTGCCCGTGCTCGACGCGATGGAGAAACGACTCTTCATGTTCTTCTTGCCCTTCAGGGCCTTCGAAATCGCGTACGTCAGGTTCGTCTTCGCCTTGGCCTTGGTGATTGCCACCGATTGCTTTGCCTTCTTGACCTTGGAATACTTCACGGGTTTGGACTGCGCCTTGAACGTCACGGTTTGCTTGGCGGGGTTGATCTTCCAGGTGATGGTCTTTGACGCCGTCGTGCCGTCCGACCACACATAGCCCGCCGCGAGCGTCGCGACCACCTTGTACGAGCCGCCCGCGGTTGCCTTCACGGTGCCAGAGAGCGAATACCCCTCGCCCTCATAGACTCCCGTGTGCTCGAGCCCGTCGTAGTCGAAGGACACCCCCTTCGGGGCGGTGATGACCGTCGGCTCAACGGGCTCGGGGCCGAAACCGCCGCCGGCCACGACGGAGGTAACCTTGAAGCCCCAGGCGTGGCGCATGTTGTCGGTCACGAGGCGGATCTTCACCGTGTCGCCGGGAACCGACACAGTCTTGCCGGCCAATTCAGCACCGCGCCACTGGCCGACTTCCTCGCCGTTGGCGTCGTATATATAAAGGAAGTCGTCGGTGTCCTCGTCGAGCATCGTGCGGGAATCGAACGTGACATCAAGAGACGTTGCACCCGCGAGCGTGTACTTCCATGCACCATCGAAGTTGTTCGCGTAGTCATGCGCGCTTTCGAGCTGGTCGACCGACGTCGCAACGGTTACCGGCTTGATGGCGATATCGCAGGTCCCGTATACCACGCCGCGGTCTTTCGCCGTTGCCTTGATCGTCACCTCGCCCGGCGCGAGCGTTGTCACCTTGCCCGTTTGGTCCACGATGGCAAGCGTCGTGTCCGACGAGCTCCATTCCAGCGTCTGGTCGGCTGCATCCCACGGCCAAGGAGACGCCGAAAGCTGCACCGTGTCGCCGCAGTCGACTGCGCATGTCTGCGGATCCATGTTCACATCGCGCACAGGCATCACAACGCTTACCGTGCACGTTGCCGTCAGCTCGTCCGTCAGGAACTTAATCGTCGCCGTACCGAGACCTTCGATGTTGACACGCCCGTCCTCTCCAATCGTGACGACCGACTCATCTGTCGACTTCCACATCGTATCGTCCGTGTAATCGGCGGGCTGCACGTCGGGCACCAGGAATATCTCCCTGTCGTCATCGTAGAGATACATCATAAGCTCGGTATAGTTCAAGGTGACGCTCGTCGCAGGCTTGCTGATGGCGACGAACTTGGCGCCTTTCTCGGACGCCCACGTCTGAGCCGTCGAGCCCGTTGCGCCGTAGACGGTCATCTTCGTCGGATAGCTGAAGGCACCGTCCCCGATCTCCTCCGTGGCCTTGGGAATCGTGACGCTCGTAAGCTTAACGCACTCGGCGAAGGCGTTTTCGCCGATCGTCTTAACGTTGTGCGGGATCACGATGGTCGCCAGAGCGTCGCAGTCCCTAAACGCCTCGTTCGGTATCCGCGTGAGGCCGCCTCCAAGCGTTACGGTGGTAAGCGCGTCGCAGTCGTAGAACTCCCGCTCGCCAATTTGGCGCACGGTGTTCGGAATGGTCACCGTGGTGAGCGCGTCGCAGTCGATGAACACCTCGCCGCCCATCCACTCAACCGTTCCGGGGATGCTCACGGATTTCAGCGCGGGGCACTTCTCGAACACGCGCGAATCCATGCTCTTGAGCGATTTGCCCCAGTTTACCGTCGCGAGCGTGCCGCATTCGGCGAACGCCCGCTCGCCGATGTAGCTCACCGGATCGGGAATCGTGATCTCGGTGATGGCGGTGTTGCGCAAAAGCCAGCCCTCGATGCGGGTGAGGGTGGAGGGCAGCGTGACCTTGGCAAGCGCGGTGCAGCCATCGAACGCATGGCTGCCGAGCGTCGTCACCGAATCCGGCAAGAGAATCTCGGTCAGTCCGGAGCCAGCGAATGCGCTGTCGGCGATCTCGGTCACGGTCGTGGGAATCGTGATCTTCTTCAGGCTCGGGGTATCCGCGAACGCATTCCAGCCGATCTTGTTGACCGACGCGGGAATCGTCACTTCAGCAAGCCCGACAAAATTCATGAACAGCGCATCGGGAATGGTCTCTCGGCCTTCCGCCAACGTCACCTTCGCGTTGCAATCGCACTCATCGAAGGGACCCGGATACCCCCAACTACCTGCGTAATCTCCTGTCCGCATGCCGCTGGGGATGTAGATCTCGGCAAGCGCGTCGCAATTATGGAAGGCGTTGCAGCCCAGATACGTCAACGAATCGGGAAGGATGGCCGCTGTGAGCGCCGAGCAATTCTTGAACGCGTCGCTGTCGATTTTCGTAAGGCTCTGGCTCCAGTGCACGGCCTTGAGCAGCGTGCAGCCGTCGAACACCTGGCCGCGGATCTCCGTCACGGTGTCCGGGATCGCGATTTCCTCCAGGCCGCAGTCCATGAACAGGCCTTGCGCCAAGAACGTGGTGCCTTCGGCGAACCGAACGCTTTTGAGCGCCCAGCAGTTGGTGAAAGGACCGGGGAAATAGCCGCAGAACTCGCCCGTCTCCATGTCCTTCGGCAGGCTCACCGAAGCAAGCGACGCGCAATCCTTAAACGATTGGTTGCCGAGCACGCGCAGCGTCACCGGCAGATCGACCGAAGTCAGCGCCGTGCATCCCTCAAACGCGCCGTCTCCGACCTCGGCAATCGCTTTGCCCCAGCGGATCGAGCGCAGCTGCGTGCAGTCAGCGTATGCCCCCCTGCCGATGCGCGTCACGGTATCCGGAATCACGGCTTCCTTAAGGCCGCTGCCAGAGAACAGATTGTCGGCGATGAAGGTCGTACCGTTTGCGAAGCTGACATTGGAAAGCGACTCGCAGCCGGGGAACACGCTGTTGTTTTCCTCCTCGTTCACGTTCTTCGGGATGTTGACCGTGTTAAGCGTCATGCAATCGCGGAACGCTTCGTGGCCGATCACCGTGCATTTCGCGGGCAAGGTGGCCATGGTGAGCGCCTTGCATCCCCAAAACGCGGCATCGTCGATGCGCGTGACGCCTTCGGGCAGGACGACCGTGGTCAAATAGCCGTTTTCCTTAAACGATTCCCAGCCGATGCGCACGACCTTGTGGCCTTCCACCGTATCGGGGACGATCAGCGCGCGCATGTTGCCGTGGTACTTCGTGATCGTGGCGTTGCCGGCGTCGTCGAGCTCGTACTCGTACCAGGCATATTCGACCGGGCCGTCGCCGCCGCCGCTGCCGTCGCCGGCGAAGTGGCCCCAGCGGATGCCGAAACGCCCATGCGGGTAATGCTTGCCGCGCGTGCACCAGCCAACCGTGCTGCCGTCCTCTATATGCGTGTGCATGCGCTGTGGGCTGTTATTCGCATCCCAAACCGTGTATTTCCAGCTCTCGCTCTTCTTGAGCGGCCCGAACCCGGCGGAGATGCCGGCGGCGGCCCCTGCGAACAGGTATGCCTGGAAGTCCTGGCATACGACGGGCTGCTTGCCGTCGTCGTACTGGTCGTAGGCATAGTCGGCTTCGTAGCCGATGCGGGCGCGCGCATAGGCGGTGAGCCCCGTCACCTTGGCCGATGCCGCTGCCTGCAGCATGACGCCGGCAGTCGCCCGCGCCGAGAGGCCGGATTCGCCCTTCTTGAAACTTTTGATCATGCGGCAGCTGCCGCCGCTGTATTCGGCGCCGATCTCGAAGTTGGATGACGTCGTCACGGTGATGGAGCCCTCTGCGTAAGCAACCGCCTCCAAGCTGAGTTTGATCGGGCCGATAACCTCGCCGCCCAGCGGAATGGAGATGTCGCCGGTCTGTCCGGCGATGGTGCCGGTGAGAACAGCGGTACCGGAAAGCGTCAGGTAGTAGCGGTTCTTTTTCTTGTCGGCGGCGTAGTTCGCCTTCACGCCCGTGATCGAGCCGGTGATCGTTGTCGGCGAGACGGACGCGGAGAAGGAGAGCGTGCCGTTATTGTACGAGACGCCTTGGGCGGCCAGGCTCTGCGTGGTGAAGCCGCCGGTCTCCGCGCCGGCCGCAGCTGCTTCTTCGAGCGAGTCGAACGTCTGGGTGGTCACGCCTTCGGCCTCTTGGAACTGACTGAGGTCGAACTCGCGCTCGGTACTGTAGGCGAGCGTCGCATAAACGTCTTCATCGGCATCAACGGCGCTAATGACGGTCACGTTGCCGAGCGTCTGCACGGAAACCGCCTCGAAGGCGATGGGAAGATCGTCGTTGTAGACCGCGAACAAATCGCCGGGCGCAATGGTAATCGGACAGTCCGATATCGCGACGGTGGCGGTCTCGGCGAAGCCGTCGGGAAGGCCGTCGCCGTCTTCGTCGGTGGTAGCGTCGATGGTGTAGGCGGTGCCTTTGGGAACGATCTTGACACCAGAACCAGAAGCAAGCTGGACACCGTTTTCGTCGGTTTCGGCGAGGAAATCCGCCGTGTCCGCGAGGACTGCCTTCGCGTCATCGATCATCGTGTCGGCCTCGGCCTCAGAGAGGTCCGTCGTGGCATTCACCTTGGTGTTTCCGAACCAACCGCGATTGAGCGCGACCTGCATGTCCGTAGGATACGCGGTGTCATCATCCGTGTACTGGGAAGACGCACCTTCGTCAAGCAGGAAGCCCAGGCAGTAATTGAGCGTGTGGGCTGCGAATTCGCGCGTCGCCGGGTCGTCCGGGCGGAAGAGCTCGCCGGCCGGTGTGTCGACAACGCCGAAATCGGTCGCCTTCATGATGTCGACGAAGTACGGATGCTCGTGCACGACGTCCTCGAAATAGTCGTCCGGATAGAGGTATTCAACCTCGCCGTCTTCGCCGGGCTCAATCGCCTCGACGGTCATGTTGAACGTTTCGGAGAGCCGTGCGATCCATTCCGCGCGCGTGAGCGAGCTTCCGCTTTGGGAGCCGAGCTCGGTGGTCGTCAAGTTCGCGTTCGCGCCCGCGTTCGCGTTCGCGCCAGCGCCTTCGCCCGCTGCAAAAGCCGTCTGCGGCGCACCCGAGAACACCCCCGCAAAAAGGGCCGCGACGATGACCACAGCCGCGCCCACCACAATACCCGTCATGCTCGTCGCCAGCGTTGTTAGGTGCTTTTTGATCGACTTCTGCGCGTTCATCGCTCATCCTCTCGATCGATTGAAAAGACGCGCTCATGTTACCACAGGGCGTGGCAAAGGCGGGGCTTTTGCCACATTCTCAGGACGTGTCAAAAGGACTTTCGCCGCACCAGGGGGGAAGTCTTATAAAACCCTATATAAATAAATATACGCTAAGGCGTGCATATATAGGCTCTAACGACCCCGCACCCGCGGGGTTCTTTCATTTCCGAGCGCGTCTCTGGCAAGAGTGAGATAATCTGGAGAACGATTCCTCACGCCGACGTCGACGCAAGCAGGTCGTCCATCAAAAGAGAGGGGCATCCATGGCAACGTATTTCTTCCCAAGCTGCAAGGCAACGGCTCAGTTCAAACGGGCAAGCAAGGATGCAAGGGCCTACGTGAAGGACAAACTCGACCTGAACCCCATCGGCTGTTGCAGGCCAAACCATACGAAGCTGCTCGCAGAGGACACGGCAGTGGTCGTGTGCAACAACTGCGCCCTGATCATCGAAGAGAACACCGATGCGAACATCGAGTTTCTATGGCAGGTCATAGACGAGGACCCCGACTTCCCGTTCCCAGATTACGGAGGCGAGAAGATTACCGTGCAGGACTGCTGGATAGCCTTCGACAAACCACAGGCGCACGATGCGGTACGCTCGCTGATGCGCAAGATGAACATCGAAGTCGTCGAGCTGGACGAGAGCCGCGAGAAAACGAAATTCTGCGGGCCCAACCTGTGCGCTCCCTGCACGGAGAGCAACGCCGAACTTGCGCACAAACGCTATGTCGAGCAGTTCCCGCACATGTTCACGCCAATGGAGCACGACGAGCAGGTTGCGCATTTCCAGAAGCATTGCGAGCAAATCCAAACCGACAAGGTGGCATGCTACTGCAAGTTCTGCACCGACGGCATAAATATGGGCGGCAAGACAGGAGTGCACCTGCTAGAGCTGCTTTTCCCGGCGCCGGCAGAAGAGTAACTGCAGGGCAGACGCCCCCGTCTAGCGGCCTTGCATGGCAATCTGCATGCAAGGCCGCCTGCCGGCTGCTCGTTTCGAAGACATCGGGAACAATTCGCGGGAGCGCGGTAATTTCAGCCAAGAACGAACCTGTCGACTACAGCTCCACCTCGGCATAGCACACGCCCTTTTCATCGGCAAGCCAGCCGAAAAACTCGGCGCTGCTCCGAGCCGGGATGGAGGAACCTTCGAAATCTTTCTGGTTCCTGGTTATGATCGCTTCGGCTTTCACCGCTCGGGCAGCTTGGTATACCAACGCACCTTCCAGGTCGTCGGTTCCACAGAAAAGGGCAGCAAGAGCTTCTTCGTGGCCAAAGGTGCATACGCGCACGAACGACAACACGTCCGACAGCTCTTCGGCGACGGGTTCTGCAAGATGCTTTTTCCCACCAGCGGTAAGGATGTAGAAAAGGTCGCTGAGCTGTGAAGGGCTCATCCACAGCTCGAATTCATGCAAGCTGCCGAGCGCAAGCAGAAGCCGCGATGCTTTGTAATCGTACGCGCGCTTGCGCAGCACGTCTACGATTATATTCGTATCCACTAGAAGGTTCATTCGAAATCCGCCTCCGCTGCGCGACCCTTTTCGATGAGCCTGCGGCGCTTCGCCTCATCATAGCCGAAGCTGGCATATTCGCTTGCGTCGACACGAGCCATGCTGTCCACGAACGAAAGCGCCTCTGCCAAGCGGCTCGGTTCGACTGTTTCCATTTCGCTCTGCGAAAGGGGCCACGACCGCGTCTCGATTACGCTGTCGTACAGTTCATTTATAGCCCGGGAAGCGCTGTAGCCGAGCTCCCGAAGAATCTCGTTTCCCGCATCTTTCTTCGATTGCGGCATCCTGGCTGTAACCATTGCATCCGTCATAGCGCCTTCCTTGTACTACGTACAACATTATAGTTGAAATCAAAAGGCACGGCAAGTGTTCCAGGCAAAACTGAGAAGCGACGATGCGTTACTTCGATGGCGAAGTAACCCGACCGCCCAGTTAACGGTGTTTTAGTTGGCCGCGGGCATATTTGGTTCTACCGCTCGGAAAACCACGGCCTAACAAGGCGTTATTATGCCCTTCTGCGACAGACTCGCATACCATCGACAAGTTTTCGCAGGACAGAAATCCTTCGTGCAACATATCGGAAAAGGAATGGGCATAATAGGGGCCTATTATGCTTTTGGCATCGCAAGCGCTCATGCCGCGAATGGATTTTGGCAGTTCGGGGCACCAGCATACGGCTTGTCTGGATGCCGGATGGCATAACAGGGCCCTATTATGCTCCGACTATCCCCGAACGCGATGGCTGTAATATCGACAGCCCAGTTCGCGTAACCGCGCATCCGACGGCCAGCAGCATGAGTAGCATAATAGGACCCTGTTATGCCCTCCCCAACACTGAAAAACACAGCAGGGAGCGAGGGGACGCCATATGCCATATACGAGCACGCGATTGGGCTAATGGCATGCGTGGATATGCAGCACTCCCCCATCTCGCCGTCGTGCTCCTAGTAACGCTTCTCGGCTCAGACGCAGCATCGAAAGCCGATGGCAGTTGACCTGATGCCCAACACCGAATCGAGATGGACATCCGAGTATCGCTCCAGCAATCGCATTGGCAATCGAGAGAAGCGAGGCTGGCAGAATCGCGACACCGGCTGCTAGAAAAGGATTGATAGCCACGCCAGAGCCTATAAGCGCTTACTGCGCATAAAAATCCCACTGGGCGGGAAGGCAATACCACACGACGCGCCCAATGATGGTTACGGGCTCGAGCGTGGGGTCGGCAAAATCCAAAATCGTCGACCTGAATGTAGGATCCGATGAATCCGGCTTCAACTCAAAGCCGTTATCGAGCACGCGCACCCGTTTTACCATGGCATTTCCCATGCCTATAGAAAGCGCATATGGCTGATTCGAGTAGTCCACCGTAACGCACGGATCAACGAGGGCGAAGCATCCATTGGGCAATATGTTGTTCATTGACTCGCCCTGCACGCGAAGCAGGAAAGCATCTGGATACTTATCATGCAATTCTATTGGTATCGGCAGCATATTGTCCGCAACATCTGGTTCAGCTGGCAATCCTGCCGCTATCGACCCAAACATCGGAACTTTCACAGAGCCGATTTTCTTGCCAGACAGCATGACTAAATTGCCGCGTACAAGCTGCCCTGGATCGATATCGAGCGCCTCGACAATGGGCATAACGGTAGACATGGAAGAACCCTTTAGCCCATTGCGCAAGGCAGAATAGATTGTTTGAGCGGGCAGATCGATTGCAGCTGCAAGCCTGGGCACACTACCATAGCGCTCGTCTATTAACTCCTTGACGCACTCCTCTATAGTAGCCATAACATTCACTCCAGCCGACAAAGCCACGCACAACGAACGCAAATCGTCCTATTCGCTGAAATGATATTCGGTTATGGCAGGTTGCCAGAATTTTTATGTCTACTAATATTCTTCTCCGTGTATCGGAAATTTACTCCACATATATTTTTATTTATAATAATTATTTGCTCTTATATAATAAATATCGGAAATGCTGGGATGACATACCGAGCCTCCCGGTCTTCCCGTCATGGTCTTACGACAGCTGTCATTCGATAATGACAGCTTGGTTCTTTAGCTCGGCGTACCGCGTTTCAAACAAGTCCATATCGTAGTCAACGACACTGCCTTCGAGCGGGTCCGCAAGCTGAACCGTATTGCTTCCCGGGTCATAGCCAACTAGCACAAGACAATGTTCCGGCGTATACCACTGAAGACTTTCCCCTTCCACATACCACGTAACACTATAGTGTCCTGGCTCTAGATAGCGTGTCGCCCAAACAATAACGGGAATCCCCCTATCTATATATGAGTAAAGCTCCGACGAGGTAGACCCTGAAATGTCGCGAGCCTGCATCGCCGCCCCCGCAGATGCAAGGTAGCTATTGGCCGCATTCACAATAACTGGACTGTAGCACCCGTAAGCATCATCGTCTCGTGGGTCACCAACAAATTCCTCGTAGAAATTCGCTTGCCCAACCGGAGCTTTTTCCAGGTAGACATCCGACAGGGTTGTCTTGCTCACGTCAAAGCCGTAATATGCCAACACCGCCGCAAGGGACGTGATTTCGCATCCATTCGGCAACTCTGGATACTGCGACAAAGCCATAAAACCCCGCAGGCCAGAAGATGCATTGTCAGATGGAGTACTGGGAGAATCTTCGCCGAGCTTGCCTTCGCTTAGAACAGTGCTAGACGAAGCAGAACTCGGCTTCGAAGCAGTCGAAGCCTCAACCTGCGACGAGACGCTCTGCTTGCTGCTGCTGAAAGAAACTTGCGAATCTTCCGATGAACGCGATGCCTCGTTATCCGAAGCCGCGCTTGCAAAACTTTCGGGGCTAACAGATTCGGCCGTCTTGGTTTCGCTGGGCGCGCATCCCGCCAAGCACGTTAATAGCACGCCAGAAAAGAACAGGGCAATCGCAGAATTAAAGGACTTCGTTGTCTTAATAGAAGCATTCATGGCAAATCCTTACACGTCGTCGTAAACAAGGGGAGCATTTGGGTCTGAGCTGATGAATTTCGTGAGGACGTAGCCGGTCGATCCGTTGTAGCGAACTTGCGACCAACCGCCTCCTGCCGAGCCGATGTATTCAACCGGCTCGCGCACCGATATGCGCACGATGGCCGTGGACTTTGTCGAAGCCGAAGCACGAAGCGTTACGAATTCGTTGGCGCACACATACCAGGTGTTCTTGGCTCTTTCTTCGGCCTCTCGCCTTGCCTGCTCTTCGGCCTCCTGGCGGGCGCGCTCCTCTGCTGCCGCCCTTGTGGCTTGAATGTCCTGGCGATACTTGTCGACCTGCTTTAAAGCGTCTTCCACCGAGGCGAAACCGATATGCTTATCGAGGGCAGCCACATCGGCATCGCTTAAATCCGTTATCGATACATCGCTGATTTCGTACGGTTCAGCTGAGCTGTTCGTATATACGGCCACATAGCCATCGCGAACCGCCAGAAAAGCAAGCGCGCTCGACGCGGAAACGGACGACACGTCGGAACCCGAAGCAGCAGCATCGGAGGCTTTTGAGGAAGTTGGCGATTTGGACGCCACAGAGCCCGCCGTTGCAACGTTCCCACCACCGCCGCCACCGCCGCCGCTGGACATAGCATTCATCAACACGACAGCTATAACGATGGCGCATGCGGCGGCAACGACTATATACGGAAGCCATCTGGGAAAAGAACTGCGCCCGTCTACAAGTCCTCGCGCACCCGTTTCGATAACCGTCGTGGAAGCGCCGCTGAGCATGGCCTTGAATTCCTCCGCGCTTTGAGGACGATCGTCGGGGTTCTTGGCAAGTGCCGCCATAATGGCGGGACGTATGTCTTCGGGAAGCCCCATCACCGTGAACTGAGGTAGTTCATCGGGGGGCTCATGAACTATGCGATACAGCAGCGTTGTGGAATCGATGCCGTCACCAGCGCCAAATGGATTGCGGCCCGACAGCATCTCGTATGCAAGCACGCCAATGGAAAACAAGTCGGAACGCGCATCGACGACACCGCCCCTGGCTTGCTCGGGCGCCATGTACCCAGGCGTCCCCAAAACGGTACCTATTTGCGTTGCGCGTGTCGCCTTTCCATCATCTACATGGGCTATCCCAAAGTCTGCAAGCTTTACACGCCCATCGCGTGTAACGAAAATGTTTTCGGGCTTGATGTCGCGATGCACAAC
>DMNP01000279.1 GCA_003452695.1 Eggerthellaceae bacterium | reverse complement strand
CAGGATCATGCGGTTGGCGTACTGCACGTCCGAGATGCCTTTATAGTCCGGATGGCTGAGCTCGCCGAAGTAATCGAACGTACCGCCCATATCGACTTCTTTCTCGGTCGTCATGTCGAACAAGGTGAGGTCGACCGTCGATCCTCGGCTGTGGCCCGAATGCTCGGCGATGTAGCCCTGCGGGAAGAGCACGTCTTTGTCAAGCTCTGGGTGGAAATACTTCTTCATGCTTCTACGCATCGATGGGTGGTTTCATCTCGGGGCGTTCTACCGAACGAGTTGTGGGATTGCGGGTTATCCTTACGGGTGCTGTTCGATTGCCGCGCCCATGAAACCAGCCGAGTGCAAGGCGAGCTTCCACGCGAAGGGGCAAACGCGCACGCCGTGCGCGCGCGGCCCGATTAAGCCTCATCCTATGTTCCCTGGGAAAGTTTACCCCGACCGGGAGCCAGCGCGATAAAGCCCTATTATACTGGTGTCGTTGGTCTTGGCAGGAAAGGTGGTCCCCATGGGCAATCAGCAAACTGGCACGGCGGACGCGACTTTGCGCATCCGCGAAATTGGCGCCGGAATCGAAGAGGACATAATCGCGCTCCGGCGTTATTTTCACCAACATCCGGAATTGGGCGCGCATGAAGTGGAAACGTCGGCATACGTGCGCGCACGGCTCGACAAGATGCGCGTGCCGTATAGGCTCGTGCGCGGCAAACGCCCGTTTCCCGCCGAAGACGGGCGCGAAGATTTCATCGGCACGGGGATTATCGCCACGATTCGCGGCACGGCGCCCGGCGCCTACGACGGCGAAGGCAAGCCGACGCGTTGCATTGCGCTGCGCACCGATATGGATGCCCTGCCCATAACCGAGCGCACCGAAGTTCCGTACGCATCGGCAAACGAGGGCGTCATGCATGCTTGCGGACACGATTGCCATATGGCGATGATGCTCGGTGCCGTGCGCATCCTGTCCGAGATGCGCGACCGCTTGCGCGGCGAGGTGCGCATCATCTTCCAACCCGCCGAGGAGATATCCATCGGCGCGCGCGACATGATAGCGGCGGGGGCTCTGGATGGGGTGGATGCCATTTATGGGGCGCATATCTGGAGCGAGGTGGATGCCGGCATCATTTCCTGCGAGGCTGGGCCGCGCATGGCCAACACCGATTGGTTCCGCATCGACATCGAAGGGGTAAGCGCGCATGGATCCATGCCGCACAAGGGCGTGGACGCAATCGTCGTTGCTGCGGAGGTAATCGATTCGCTGCAGGTTATCGTTTCGCGGCGCACGTCGCCTTTCGAGCCGGTCGTCATAACCGTGGGGGAGGTGCACGGCGGTACGGCGCGCAACATCATGGCCGGTTCGGTGTACCTGACGGGAACGCTGCGCACCTGGCACCGCGCCACGCGCGAGAAGATGATAGACCGCATGGAACGCGCCGCCGGCAAGGTGTCGCATGCGTTCGGCGCGAACATCAGCTTCAGCTTCGAGGAGGGCAATCCGGGTGTGTCGAACGACGAGGAATGCGCTGCCGTGGCAAGCCGCGCCGTGGTGGAGGTGCTCGGCCAGGATGCGCTCGGCTCGTACGAGGGCACGCTGGCTGGCGAAGACTTCGCCGAGTACCTGCAGCATGTTCCCGGCGTGTTCGTGTTCGTGGGAACGAACAACCCCGACATCGGGGCCGTTCACCCTCAGCACAGCTGCTATTACACCATAGACGAGAGCGTGCTCGCCAAGGGGTCGATGGTTGCCGCCCAGTGGGCATGCGACATGCTGGAATAGCGCTCGTTCTCGGGCATCGCCGCTGGTTTTCAGGGCCGGCCGGGCGGCGCGGGCGGGCAGGGGGGATTCGGGCTTGGTTTCGGCTAAACATTAGTATTTTTCAGGAAGTGTGCCTGCAGAATCGCCCTCACCCCTCTGCCCGCCCGCGCCGCCCGGCTGGCCCTGAAAACCAGCGGCGGCCTAGCGGCCTAGCGGCCTGTGCTGGCCATGGGCGAGCTCCCGACTCGCCCGCATTTCATGGTAAAGTTGGCTCGGAATCATCGGTACTTGTGGTTACGCGGAAGGCACGGGAATCGAAGGGCTTGAAGGAAGGCGATACGCAGACGATAGGAGCGCGACATGGCATCACGGTTCAAGAATACGCAAGACACCCCCTCGGACGAGGCCATCATTTCCCAACTTGCGGAAGAGCTCGAGGGCATTCCGCCCATCGAATCGGCGCTGCGCCACAACATCCTGCGCATGCCCAAGGAGATTAAGCAGGCGTCGGGCCTGGTCGTGTACGGTCGCCGCATTCGCAGCCTGTTGTACTCCACCGATATCGCAATCATCAAGAACTGCGATGCCGATGCCATCTTCTGCGTGTATCCCTTTACAGCCCAGCGTGCCATAAGCGCGGCCGTTATCCATGCGGCGTCGATGCCCGTGTTCTGCGGCGTGGGCGGCGGCACGACGCAGGGCATGCGCGCAGTCTACCTTGCCATGGACGCCGAGAACCAGGGCGCGATGGGCGTGGTGTTCAACTCGCCCATTCCCAACAAGGACCTGCGCCTTACCTCGCGTTTGCTGGACATCCCCATCGTCGTTACCGTAACCAACGAAAAGACCGACGTAGGCCGGCGTATGGAACACGGCGCGACCATCCTGAACGTTGCAGCCGGCGCGAAGACCGCCGATGTCGTTGCCAACATTCGCGCGAAGTATCCCAAGGCGCCCATCATGGCGTCGGGTGGGCGAACCGGCGAATCCATACTGGCCACCATCGAAGCCGGGGCCAACGCCATCGTGTACACGCCGCCGAGCTCCGGCGAGCTGTTCCGCATACTCATGGACGAGTACCGCGACCACTAAGCGCCGCGGTGTCTCCGTTGGCCGCGAACGGTCGTTGCCGGCTGCGGCTGGCGGCGTCGCAACATGTGAATTGAACATGGGCTGTCCTGCGTGCGGTTTCGCCCTGTTGTCGGTGGGGTACAATAACCCAGTTTGCGTAAAGTACCAATGAGGAAGGCGGAGAAGGGCTGAAACCTTGTCCGCATGCGAGGAGCTGGGGCGCGTATGACCGACTACAAGAACGAATACTGCATGCATACTGCCACGTGTGGCGAGCTGCGCAAGGACGACTGCGGCCGCGAGGTGACGCTGACGGGATGGGCCTGGCACAACCGCGACCATGGCGGGCTGATCTTCGTGGACCTGCGCGACCGCGCGGGCTACACGCAGGTGGTCGTGGACCCCGATTGCGTCAGCGCCGATGAATTCGCCGTGGCCGAGCACTTCAGCCGCGAAGACGTGCTGAAGATTACCGGCACCGTGCGCGAGCGCGGTCCCGAAGCCGTGAACCCGAACATGGTGACCGGCGAAATCGAAGTGCTGGCCAGCTCCATCGATGTGCTGAACAAATCGGTCACCCCGCCGTTTTCCATCGAAGACGGCATCGAGACCGACGAGACCACGCGCATGAAATGGCGTTATCTGGATATCCGTCGTCCCGAGATGTTGGCCAACCTGAAGCTGCGCCATCAGGTGGTCACCGCCATGCGCGCTGCGCTGAACAAGCGCGACTTCCTGGAAATCGAAACGCCCATCCTGGCGAATTCCACGCCCGAGGGCGCGCGCGACTACATCGTGCCCAGCCGTCCGAACCCGGGCAAGTTCTATGCTCTGCCCCAGTCGCCGCAGCAGTTCAAGCAGATGCTGATGGT
>DMNP01000160.1 GCA_003452695.1 Eggerthellaceae bacterium | reverse complement strand
CAGTTCCACCCCGAGAAGAGCTCGGATGCGGGCGCGCGCCTGCTGGCGAATTTCGTGGCGCTGTGCAATGGAGGCGGCAAGGCCGCCGGCTAGACGCGCTTGACGTGGCGCTGCTCGCGAGCAGCGTGCAACCGAGGAAGGATATTTCAGCATGTACGTGCTTCCCGCAATAGATATCTTGGATGGCAAGGCGGTGCGCCTGGCGAAAGGCGACTACAATCGCGTCACCATATACAACGACGACCCCGTCGAGCAGGCCAAAGCCTTCGAAGATGCCGGGGCTACCTGGTTGCACATGGTGGACCTGGACGGTGCGAAGACGGGAAATGCCGACAACATTGCCACCGTGGAGCGGATTTTGGCGGCCACGGGGTTGAAGGTGGAAATCGGTGGCGGCATCCGCAGTCTGGCCGTCATCGATCGCCTGGCGAACGCGGGTGCGAGCCGCCTGGTGCTGGGCACGGCCCTCGTGCGCGACCCGGAATTCGCCCGCGCGGCCATCGACCGCTACGGCGACCTGCTTGCCGCGGGAATAGACGCCCGCGAAGGGGAGGTGGCCGTGGCTGGCTGGCGCGAGGGGTCGGGCGTGGCGGCAGCCGAGCTGGCTTCCCAGATGAGCGCATTGGGCTATTGCCATCTGGTATACACCGACATCGCGCGCGACGGCATGCAGACCGGCATCGACGAGCAGGCCTATGTGGCCATGGCGGCCGCGTTCGGCCACCCGGTGGTCGCGAGCGGCGGCGTGGCGGGCATCGACGACATTCGGCGGCTGGCAGCAGCCGAGCTCGCGCATCCCGGTTCCATCGAAGGCGTCATAGCAGGCCGCGCCCTGTACGAAGGGTCGCTGGACCTGCACGAGGCCCTGGCGGCGTGCGACGGCTGAGGTTTTGGCTCTAATCCCGAAGCCTTGGGGTCGCTGGACGCTGATTCCCCGGCAGCCGGGCTGGGGCAAGGGGGTTCGGGCTTGGCTTCGGCTTTGCTTTAGTATCTATCAGGAATTGTGCCTGCAGAATCGCCCTCACCCCCTTGCCCCAGCCCGGCTGCCGGGGAATCAGCGTCCAGCGAGCGTGATGCAATCGAGGGTACGAATAAGAGGGACGTGCGAGTTGGAATTGTACAATCGCAAAACAACCGTCATCTTCACATGAGGAGGAGCCGATGCTGACCAAGCGCGTAATACCCTGCATGGACGTGACCGACGGGCGCGTCGTGAAGGGGGTGAACTTCGTGAATTTGCGCGACGCGGGCGATCCCATCGAGCTTGCACAGCGCTACGACGAGCAGAAGGCCGACGAAGTCATCTTCCTGGATATAACCGCTACGAGCGACGACCGGGCTACCACGGTGGATTTGGCCAGCCGCGCGAGCGAGGAACTGCACCTGCCCTACACGGTGGGCGGGGGCTTTCGCAGCGTGGCCGACATTCGCCGCATGATAGCCGCCGGCGCCGACAAGGTAAGCGTGAACTCCGCCGCCGTGAAGGACCCGTCTCTGATAACCCAGGCAGCTCAAGCTTTCGGCACGCAGGCGATAATCGTGGCGATAGACGCCAAGCAGTGCGCGGGCAATCCCAACAAATGGGAGGTGTACGTGGCGGGCGGGCGCAAGGCCACGGGCATCGATGCCGTGGAATGGGCGCGCGAGGCGGCCAAACGCGGTGCGGGCGAGATCTTGCTGACCAGCATGGACCGCGATGGCAGCCGCGACGGATTCGACTGTGCCCTTACCCGTGCGGTCGCGCGGGCGGTGGAAATTCCCGTCATCGCCAGCGGTGGCGTGGGCAAGTTGGAGCATTTTGCACAGGGCATCCTGGAAGGCGAGGCCGATGCCGTGCTGGCCGCGAGCGTCTTCCATTTCGGAGAGCTGACCATTCGCCAGGTGAAGGAGCACATGCGCGCCCAAGGCATTCCCGTTCGCCTCTAAGGCGCCGCCGATCGGGCCGTGGCCGAACACCGGAAAGGAATCACATGGACGTTTCACAATTGAAATTCGACGACGCGGGGCTTATCCCGTGCATCGTGCAGGACGCCGAATCGGGCGAAGTGCTGATGATGGCCTGGATGAACGCGCAATCGGTGGGTCTTACGCTGCAGCAGCGCACCACATGGTTCTGGTCGCGCAGCCGCGCCGAGCTCTGGCACAAGGGCGAAACCAGCGGCAACACGCAACAACTCGTGGAGTTGCGCTACGATTGCGATGCCGATTGCCTGCTCGCACGCGTGCACCCCGAAGGCCCCGCCTGCCACACGGGCAATCGCACGTGCTTTTACCGCACGTTGGGCTAGCCGGTAAGCGGATAAGGAAGAGGGAGAGCAACATGACCTTGCAGGATTCGCCGGCCGTATCGGTGCTGGTGCCCGTCTACAACATGGAGCGCTACCTGCGCCAGTGCTTGGAATCGCTGTGCGCGCAGACTCTCGAAGACATCGAGATCATCGCCATAGACGACGGCTCCACCGATTCGTCGCCGCAGATACTGGAAGAATTCGCGAGACGCGATTCGCGCATTCGCGTGCTGTCCAAGGACAACACCGGTTACGGTGATTCCATGAACCGCGGTTTGGCCGAAGCGCGTGGGGAATTCATCGGCATCGTGGAGCCAGACGACTTCGTTTCGCCCGACATGTATGCCACTTATGTGCGCGTCGCACATGCGGCGCAGGCCGACGTGGTGAAGAGCAACTACTTCGAGCATATTGACGAGCGCGATCGGCAGCTGAACTTATACAAGGACGTGGGCATCGCCTATGGCCAGCCATTCAATCCCGCAGACCACCCGCTGGTCATTACCGTACGCCCGAGCATCTGGTCGGGCATGTATCGGCGCTCGCTGCTGCAGGAGCGCGCGATACGCTTTGCGCCCACGCCCGGCGCATCGTTCCAGGACACGTCGTTTTGCCATATGTGCTGGATGGCGGCGAAACGCGCGGTGGTCATCGAAACGTGCCATGTGCATTACCGCGTGGAGGTTCAGGGATCGTCTTCGACTTCGGGCCAGAAGCTGAACGCGGTCTTTCAGGAGTTTGCCCGTTCACGCGCCTTCCTGCAGTCGTGCGACCCTGCCGTGCAAGCTGCGTTCGGCCCGGTACTCGGCCCGCTGTGCTACGGCAACTGCGTGTGGCATTTCAACCGGGTGGCGCCCGAGGCCAAGCTGGAATTCGCAAGGCTCTGGTCTGCCGAGATGGCAAACGCACGGGAAAGCGGAGCGTTCGCGAACGACCTTCTGAGCATCGACATGCGAAACGACCTGCTCTTGTTGGAGGCAAGTCCCGAATCCTATGTCGAGCGCTATGCGCAGCAGGCCCCCTGGCAGGACTTCGACTACCAGCGCAGCGGCCGCACGAGCGCGGGTTCGCTGCAGCCGGACAGCAAGCTGACAATAGTCGCGCAGCGCCCCGAGCACCCGGACATCACCGTGGTCGTTCCCATATTCAAAGTGGAACGCTACGTGCGCGAATGCGTGGAATCGCTGCTGGCGCAGTCGTTCGCGAACTTCGAGGTGATTTGCGTCGACGACGGGTCTCCCGATGCGTCTGGCGCCATAGCGCGAAGCGCTTCGCGCGGCGATGCGCGCTTCGTGTGGCTTTCGCAGGAAAACGGCGGGCAGTCCAGCGCGCGCAACCTGGCCATCGAACACGCACGGGGCACGTATCTGCTGTGCTTGGACGCTGACGACCTGTATGCGCCCGATGCGCTGGAAAAGCTGCACGCCCGCGCAGCGGCAGACGACCTGGATTACCTGGACTTCACGGCGCACACGTTCTACGAGACGGCGCACATGCGCCGGGTGAACAACGAGGATTCCTTCGAGCTGCGCACCGACGTTGCCGGGGTGATGAGCGGCGCTGCGCTCTTCGTGGAATACATGCGCCGCGACGAGTACTTCTGCTCTGAGTGCCTGCACTTCTTCAAGAAGGACTTGCTGGATTGCGCGCAGCTGCGGTTCGCGCCGGGCATAATCCACGAAGACGAGCTGTTCTCGCCCCTGCTCATCGCCCATGCCCAGCGCGCGGCGTTTCTGAACGAGCCGCTGTATCTGCGCAGGATGCGGGCTGATTCCACGATGACGGCAGTTCGCGGCCTGCGCAATTTACACGGAGTCCTGCACGACATTCGCACGTTGGATTCGTGGCTGCGCGAGCATTGGCAGTCGTATTCCCGGGAATTCGCGGCGGCCTTGGCGCAGCGCATCGCGTTTCTGGGCGAAGTGGCCATCAACGATGCACGGATGGTGAACCCCGACGACCTGAACGCCTACGAGGAGGGCCTTGAAGGCGAGGACGTAATCTATTTCAACCTGTACGTTCGCGGCGGGTTGAAGACGTGCGAGCACCTGAAGGCCGGCCTGGAGTTCCACCGCATCCGCGGCGTCGGACGCCGCCTGCTGGCCTGGCCGCGTGCCCTGAAAGACGCCCTGGAGGACCGTCGGAATCGGTAGCGCGATGAAGGTGCGTTTTGGAAACATCGCTAAGATGCGCTGTTGCCTACGCATCTTGAATTGCAGTGCTAGAACTTAGTTTGCTATTCCTTTCAGGTTGAAGGGAGCTGGCAGGCCCTTCGGTTTAAGGCGAGGGGCGGGGAGAGGGGTGAGGGCGATTCCGCAGGCACATTTTTGGATATTCTAAAGCTTAGCCGAGGACAAGCCCGAATCCCCTCTCCGCGCCCCTCGCCTTAAACCGAAGGGCCCCGATGACTGGCGCGGGTGCCGCCGAACTGTGGTGTCTGCGTTGCATTCGTTTGGATAATCTGTTCGATTCAGGGTGACCTGTTACGTCATGTTAAGATTAGCCTTCGGTAAAATGCCCGATGGAAGGCGGTTTGGTGGCGAAACATAGCCGCGAATATCAAAATGCGCGCGCAGGTTTTCCCGGCGGGCGCCATGCGGCCGCAACAGGAATGCAGGCGTATCGCCCGGACACGGCGCGCGGCAGCCATGCGCGCGTAAGCGCGGCAGACGTGCCGCCGGTTCAGGCAAGCCGTCCTGCGC
Organism: Eggerthellaceae bacterium; assembly: GCA_003452695.1. GTDB lineage: Bacteria > Actinomycetota > Coriobacteriia > Coriobacteriales > Eggerthellaceae > UBA9715. The sequence goes on along the minus strand of DMNP01000160.1, from coordinate 6,474 downwards.
GTGCGGGCGCGGCGACCGTTGCGCCGATGGGCGACGCCCGTTCCGATCGCATGGGTTCGACGGCTGTTTGGCCGATGGGGGCGAATGGCCCCGCCCGTGCGGGCGCGGCGACCCTTCCGCCGTCGGATGCCGTCCGCTATGCACGGGGCAACTACGGGTCGGGAGCTTCTGGCAATCTGGCCCGCCGCGCCAAGAAGGGACCGAGCGCGGGCAAGCGCGTAGCCATCGTGCTCGGATGCATCGTCGGGGCCCTGCTCGTGGCCGCGCTGGCATTCGCGCTGTGGTTCACCACGTCCCTGAACAAGGCGCTGGCCCCAGCCGATGAGGAACTGGCCCAGGTGAATCAATATCTGGTGCCAGCTGCACTGGATCAGCCGTTCTACATGTTGCTGCTCGGCTCCGATTCGCGCGAGGATTCGGGTACGAGCGAACGAATAGACCAATCCGGCGATAACCAGCGCTCGGACGTTATCATGCTCGTGCGCGTGGATGCGCGCAACAGGCAGGTAACGCTTGTCACGGTGCCGCGCGATACGCCCTATACGCTGCAGGACGGCTCTGTTGTGAAGATTAACGAACTGTACAACATCGGCGGCGCTGCCGCATCGATAAAGGGGGTCTCCGAGCTTACGGGCGTCGGCATATCCCATTACGCCGAGGTGCACGTGTCGGAGCTGCAGGCCATCGTGGACACCGTCGGCGGGGTGGACGTGTACGTGGACCGTCCGCTGGATGTGATGGACACCCTGACGGGCAAGAAGTCGAGCATCGAAGAGGGCTGGCAGACGCTCGACGGCAAGCAGGCCCAGGTGTTCGCCCGGGCACGGCGCCAATACGCCGACACCGCGGAGGGACAGGACTACCATCGCCAGAGCAACGTGCGCACGCTTGCCGAGGCAATCGTGAAGAAGGCGCTGTCCCGACCGCTTCCCGAATTGCCGGGCGTCGTGCTGGACTTGGCGCAATACGTGACCACCGACCTGAAGGCGGGCGACCTCGTTCAGCTCGCCCCGATGTTTGCAGGTGGAAGCTTGACGATGTACAGTTGCTGTGGTCCGATAAACGGCGACATTATGGAACAATATGGTGGCGTGTGGATGTGCTATCCGAACCCCGAGGGTTGGGCCGAGCTTATGCGGCAGGTCGATTCCGGTGCGAAGCCGGGGGACATCGACTACGCGGCAACGCAGATCGTGCCCGCTGCAAGCGAGGTGCAGGAACAGGCGCAGGACGAGGCAAACGAAGAAGGATATGTAGCAGAAAACGAAGAATGATGCGAAGAACAGGGCGCAGGCCCAGCTCGTCAGCGAAGGCTCCGGCCGCCCTGGCGCGCGCAACGGGAAAGGGGAGCATGACCATGAAGAAACTATCGATTAAAGCGGCGGCGCTTGTCGTTGCCTGCGCAATGGCGCTTTGCGCATTGGCGGCGTGCAGCCAGCCAACGGCGAGTTCCAGCTCGTCTGCCAGCGACGAGGTGATGTCGGTGAACGATGGGACCGCAACGAGTCAGGAGGCTTCCGACGACCCGTTCTACGTGCTGATCGTCGGTAACGATACGCGCACGGGCACGGTGGACATTACCAAGGAGATGTATGCCGACGGCAGCGCGCGATCCGATACCATCATGCTCGCCCGCGTCGACCCGAAGACCTACCTGGTAACGTTTGTGACCATACCGCGCGACACGCAGGACTGGGCATTCAACCGCGTGGCCAAGATTAACGAGCGCTACCAGCAAGGCGGAATCGACGAGCTGATGCTTGCCGTAGAACAGCTTACGGGCGTGAAGCCGAAGTACTACCTGGACACGACCTTCGTCGGTTTCCAGGACCTCATCAACGACCTTGGCGGTATTCATATGTACGTTCCGGTTGCCCAGAAGATGAAGGACATCGTCAGCGGCAACGAGATTCAGTTCGATGCCGGCGAGCACGACCTGGACGGAGCCATGGCGCTCGTGTTCGCGCGCGAACGCAAGAAGTACAACCCGAACGGCGAGAGCTATCGCCAGACCAACGATCGTCTTATCGTGCAGACCATTATGAACAAGGTAATGTCCGATCCCGCGACGGCCGTGCAGGTGGCAACGAAGCTGGTCGGTCACGTGAAGACCAATTGGCCGGCAGATGACCTGATGGCGCTCGTGCAGGATTTCACGGAGCATGCCGACCAAGTGCATTATCTAAGCGGAACGGGTCCCTACGAGGGCGGCGAAGAAGAATCGTCCGGCCTGTGGGTAACCTGGCGCGACGAGGAAACCTGGCATCGCATCATGGACATCGTTGACAAGGGCGGCGACCCCAACGAGGTTATTCACGCCCTCTCGTTGTACGAGTAGGTTTATAGTTCGTGCTCGTGCTGTTATAATCGCAGGGAATATGCATTAGATGGGGACGGTGTGGCGACTGGAAAGCATCCAGGCCGTACCGTCCCTGCTGCTGTTTGACGGATTGGTAAGGTGGACTCGGTGAACTGGCTTGAGGGGGCTATCGTGTTTGGCGTGGCGTTCGTCGTCACGTTCATATCGGTGCCCTTGGCCAAGCGCATCGCCGCCCATGTCGGGGCCATCGATTATCCGGGCAACAGGCGTGTGAACACCAAGCCCGTTCCGCGTTGCGGTGGCATCGCCATGTACCTGGGTCTCGTGGCGGCGGCGTTCACCGTGTTCGTGGGCGTGCGGTTCTTCGGCTGGGAGCTGTCCAACCTCTACGAGCTTGCCGATGTGAACTATGCGCTGCTCTACATCGGCATCACCTTCATATTCGGCTTGGGGCTCGTGGACGATATAACGCGCCTGCACCCGGGTACGAAGTTCGCGGGCCAGGTGGTGGCCTCGATCATCGTCGTGTGCTCGGGCGTCACCATCGAAACGCTGCGGATGATCGGGACGGGCGACTATGTGGAGCTCGGCTGGGTCGACTATCCCCTCACGGTGCTGTACCTGCTCGTGTTCATAAACATCACGAACCTCATCGACGGTTTAGACGGCCTGGCCTCGGGGTTGGTGGCCATCGTGTCGGGTGCGCTGCTGTACCTGGTGGTGGTGCGTGGCAACATGACGCTCGCCTTCACCTGCATTGCGCTCATCGCCGTGTGCCTGGCATTTCTGCGCTTCAACTTCTATCCGGCCTCTATCTTCATGGGCGATTCTGGCTCGATGATGCTCGGCATGCTTCTAGGAGTTATTTCAGTGGTGGGCGTGGCGCGCACGCAGAGCTTCATCATCATGGTGGTGCCGCTTGCCATGGCAGGCGTGCCGGTGCTCGACACCATCTCGGCGATTATCCGGCGCCTGCGCGGCCACGAGAGCATCGGACATGCCGATGCCGACCATATTCACCATCGGCTGATGCGCTCGGGCCTGGGGCAGCTGCGCTCCGTTGCCGTGCTCTGGACGTGCACGGCGGTGCTCGCGGTCGCGGGCATTGCAGCCTCCAACTACCCGGGGCCTGCGCGCTGGGCCATCTTCTTTGTCATGTTCGCCATCGTGTTCGTGGTAATCTGGCGCTTCGGCCTGTTCAAGCCCGTGTTGAAGCACCACTACGACAACCGTGGCAAGCGCGGCCCGCGTCAACCGCGCGCTAAGTAGGGGCGGGCATGGAAAAGGAGACTTACCTGCAGATGCGCATTGCACGTCACTACGCGATACTCGCCGTGGTGTTCGTGACGCTGTTCGCTGCGGTGTTCGTGGGCAGCGTCTATGCGCTCGACCGCTTCGGGCCGGAGAAACCACGGGCCGTCGCCGAGGTTGAAATCGAGGACATACCTGAAGCCAGTGCGCTGCAGAGAACGTTCTACGTGCTGCTCATCGGTTCGGACACGCGCAAGGGCACGGCGTTGTACACGGGCAAGGCATCTGACCATGCGCAGGTGGACCAGCACTCCGACATCATGACGCTCGTGCGCGTCGACCCGCAGGCGCACAGCATCTCGCTGCTTTCCATACCGCGCGACACGGTTGTAACCGGCCAGACGAGCCGTATAAACGACGCCCTTCTGAAGAACAAGCCCAAAGACGTGGTCGAAGCGGTGGCGGAGCTGACGGGCCTGAAAGCCGACTACTTCATGATGACGACCTTCGTCACCTTCGAGCGCTTCATCGACGCCATCGGCGGCATCGACGTGGACGTGCCCAAGGCCATAAAGGTGTCGAATCCCGGTTCGGGCGGCAGCATCAGCCTGAAGGCGGGCGAGAACCAGCACCTGAACGGCGCGCAGGCGCTGGCGCTGGCGCGTGCGCGCAAGGAATACGGCGACGACCAGGATGCCGTGCGCCAGACCAACGTGCGCAACATCGAAGAGGCGATCATCCGCAAGGTGCTTGCCTACGACGGCGGCGTGACCGACGTGGAAAAACTGCTCGGCATAGTCGAGGAAGACGTGAAGACCAACATGGACCTGCCCGTGCTCGGGCTGACCGTGCTGGATTTCATAGATCACGCCGACGAGGTGACTTTCCTCAGCGGTTCGGGGCCCTATGCGGGCGGCGGCGAGCGCGAGAGCGATGGCGCTTGGGTCATACCGGCCGACGATGAGACATGGGCGAAGGTCATGGAGGTTTTCAAAGCCGGGGGCGACACGACGACCATAGTGAAGCCGGCAACGGTTTCCGAGTAGCGATAGGAGCAAGCAATGGGTAAGGTGTATGCGGCAATATTGGCAGGGGGGTCGGGCACCCGCATGGGCAATCCCGACAAGCCCAAGCAGTTCTGGGATTTGGGCGACCGTCCCGTCATAGCGCATACAGTGGAAAAGTTCTGCCTGGTAAGCGAATTCGACGAAGTCATCGTGTTGGCGCCGGCAACGTGGGTGAACCAGACCCGCGACATCATGGCACGCTGGCTTGCGCCCTATGCCGACCGCATCGCGGTCGTGGCGGGCGGTGCCGAGCGCAACGACACCATCATGTGCGCCATCGCCCATATCGAGCAGGTGCACGGTCTGGCAGACGACGACATCATAGTCACCCACGATGCGGTGCGACCCTTCGTGAACTACCGCATAATTTCCGACAACATTGCAGCGGCGCGCAAGTTCGGCGCCTGCGACACGGTCGTTCCCGCCACCGACACCATCGTGCACAGCGCGGACGGGCAGACGATAGCCGCCATTCCCAACCGCGCCGAGTACTATCAAGGCCAGACTCCCCAGTCGTTCAACGCTGCGCGTCTGAAGGCCCTGTTCGAGGAACTGGCCGACGATGACAAGGCGCTTCTAACCGATGCCTGCAAGATTCTGGTGCTGCGCGGCGAACCGGTGGCGCTCGTGCGCGGCGACGTGGCCAACATGAAGCTTACCTACACCGCCGACATGCGCGTGGCACGCGCCCTGATGGACGAAGACGGCGCCGGCAATGGCGGTGGGGCGCATGCTTAACTGCGTCTATCGCCTGGTGGCTCCGCACACCGTCGAGCCGGTCGTGGTTCCCGTTTCGCTCGGTGCCGAAACCGTGGTCGTGCGGCCCGCCTTCCTTTCCATATGCAACGCCGACCAGCGCTATTACCAGGGGCGCCGATCGGCCCGTGCCATGGCCGCCAAGTTGCCCATGGCCCTTATCCACGAAGGCGTTGGCACGGTGGCCTTCGATTCCACCGGCGCTTTCGGCGCGGGACAAGCCGTGGTCATGCTGCCCAACGACCCCGTGGAATCCGATTCCTGCATTGCCGAGAACTACCTGCGCACGAGTCGCTTCTGCGGGTCGGGCTACGACGGCTTCATGCAGGAGCTCGTGGCCTTGCCGCCCTCCCGCGTACTGGCGCTTCCCGAAGGCATCGACCCACACGTGGCAGCCTTCACCGAGCTCGTCAGCGTGGCGGTGCATGCGGTATCGCGGTTCGAGCGCATTGCGCACGAACGACGCCAAGCCGTGGGCGTATGGGGCGACGGCAACCTGGGCTTCATCGTGTCGCTCGTGCTGCGCACGCTCTATCCAGACATGAACCTGTACATCTTCGGGCGCAATTCCTTCAAGCTGGCCGACTTCACCTTCGCCGACCGCACTTTCCTGACCAGTTCGATTCCCGAAGGGCTGTTCGTCGACCATGCCTTCGAGTGCTGCGGCGGGGAAGGCTCCGCGCACGCCATCGACCAGATAATCGACTACATCCGCCCCGAAGGCACCGTGTCGTTGCTCGGCGTGTCCGAAAACCCTGTGCCCGTGAACACGCGCATGGTACTGGAAAAGGGCCTGCGCCTGTTCGGATCCAGCCGCTCGGGCCGCGCGGATTTTCAGCGCACCCTGGACCTATACCAGGCGCACCCCGAGATGCTGGATTACCTTCAGTCGCTCGTCGGTTCCGTCGTGCCGGTAGCGTCCATAAAAGACATCGCCACCGCCTTCGAGACCGATATCCGCAAACCCATGGGGAAGACTATCATGCGCTGGAACATGTAGGGTACGCCGTTCTACGAACGGCGTACCAAGCCGACGCTGCGAAGCCGCAGTGCACGCCATCTAGGCGTTCCGGGCGCGCC
>DMNP01000164.1 GCA_003452695.1 Eggerthellaceae bacterium | reverse complement strand
CATGCCGTACGACCATGCCAAGGAAGTTCTGGCCAAGGCCGGCTGCACAGTTGAAGGCGATCTGGTGAAGTTCCCGCGCGAGGTCGTGGAAGCCGCCATCGAAAGCGCACCGAGCTCTTACATGCTGCATGGCCGCGACGAGGCCAAGAACGTGCCGATCAGCTGCGAGCGCAGCGCCTATGCCGGCCCCTACGGTTCGCCGTTCGTGCTGGACATGGACAACGGCTGGCGTCGTTCCACCATGCAGGACTTCATCAACATCGTGAAGATCGTCGACAAGTGCGACTACATCGACATCCAAAGCCACATCTCCTGCGAGCCGGGCGACGTCGAAGAGAAGAAGCGTCCGCTCGAGATGGTGTACAACACCATGCGCAACTCCGGCAAGCCGCTGATGGCCAGCATCTACGGCTACGAGAACGCCATGCGCACCATCGAGCTTGCCTCCATCCCCTTCGGCGGCCTGGAAGCCATCAAGGACAAGCCGATCGTCGCATCCATTCCCTGCACGCTCACCCCGCTTTCCTACGACCCCGCCCAGCTCGGCGCCATCCGCGCCTACGCTGAAACCGGCCAGGTGCAGCTGATCAACTCGCTGTCCATCGCCGGCATGACCACGCCCTGCACCATCGCCGGCCTCGTGTCCGTGCAGAACGCAGAGGTGCTGGCGGGCATCGTGTACGCACAGCTCGTGAACCCCGGCTGCCCGGTGGTGTACTCGGCATCCGGTTCGAACGGCGACATGGCCTCCGGCCTGCTTTCCATCGGTTCGCCCGAGGATGCCGTGGTCTCGCTCGTGAACGGCCAGCTGACCAAGAAGTACCAGATTCCGTGCCGTATATCCGGCGCCCTGTCGGACTCCAAGATGCTCGACGTGCAGGCAGCCTACGAATCGGCCATCACCATCGCCGCAGCGCAGATGGCAGGCGGCAACTTCATCCTGCACTCCGCCGGCATCATCGACACCTACAACTGCACGAGCTACGAGAAGATCATCTCCGACAACGAGGTGCTGGGCTATCTGCGCCGCATCGACCGCGGCGTGGAGTTCGACGAGGAAGCGCTGGCGTTCGAAGTAATCGAGGAAGTCGGCCCGCAGGGCACCTTCCTGGCCGAGGACCACACCTTCGAGCACTTCCGCGACGAGTTCTATGCTCCCACGCTTTCCGAGCGCGCCGCCTACGACCGCTGGGTGGAGACCGGATCCAAGTCCGCCGAGCAGCGCGCCAACGAGAAGTGGAAGAAGATCCTGGCCGACAACCCCGATCCCTGCATCGACGAGGCGCTGGATGCCGAGATGGCAGCGTACGTGAAGAAGTACAACGGCTAGAAGCCAGGGCACACGGGCACACTGCCGCAATCGAGGGGCGCGCTGCTTGCACTGGCGCGCCCTTTCCTTTTCGGGGAGATGGATGAATAACAGCCCGTTCGTTAGTTTAGCAACGAGAGGGTAGGTTTCAGTTCGCACGCCCCTCGTGCTCGACCGCCCGGACGGCCAGGGAAGGGGGGTGTTCGCTAGGCTTCGGCTTTGCTTTGGTATTTATCAGGATTTGTGCCTGCAGAATCGCTCACACCCCCCTTCCCTGGCCGTCCGGGCTACACAGAGAAAACTGTAGCGAGGGTTGAAGCGAAGGCATGTGGGTTTTCTTAAGTATGTAGAGCGCAAGTTATAGGAGGGATACAATGGCTACAGCAAGCTTGATGCGTCGGGTGCCTGCGGGCGCGGCGCTGAAGCGCCGTTCGACCCCCAAGGACCGGAAGCACGTGGCTCACAGCAAGAAAGCGGATCTCATACGCACAACCTACACCCTGATGTCCGACACGAGCCCCCAAGACTTGTCCATCCGCGCGATTGCCGCGGCTGCGGGATGCACGACCGGCGCGGTGTACCGCCACTTCGAAAGCGCCGACCACCTTATCCTCGTGGCAGCCGTGAAGTTCCTGGAAGACTACATCGTAGACCTGAACGACCTGCTGAAGATAACCGACGACCCGCTCACCCAGCATATGGAGATGTGGCGGTCGTTCGGACGGCAGGCCTTCGCGAACGTCGACGCCTTCGAAATGATGTTCTGGAAGGCAAGCGAAGAAGCGCTGAACGATGCGATATTCACCTATTACCAGGAGTTCCCCGAAAGCTGGCGCAAGCTGAGCGGTTTTCAGGTAATGGTGTTCTTCAGCTCTAGCCTGGAAGAGCGCAACATGCTCACCCTGAACCGCTGCATGGAGGAATTCAAGCTGTCGAAAACGACGATAAAGATGATAAACGATGTGGAGATATGCTCCTTCCACGGCCTGATGATGGAGTATCGCGAAACCTACCGGGAACCCGGCAAGGCCGAAGAGGGCCTGATTCGCTACATGTCGATGCTCGACTACATCCTAGGCACCGTACGCACCGTGGCGCAGCAATAGACATCATTTCCTTGCCGCGAGCAGCGCGGCTATGCCGCCCAAGATGAAGCGGTCTATTACGGCGCGGATGCCATCCCATTCATCATCGCCGGTCCCGGCCGCACGGGCCTTGCGCGCGGCGTTGAAGCACCCGGACATTTGGAAGGCGCATATGGCACGTGCCTCGTCGGGCGTGTAGCCTGCGTCCACCAGCAGGCCATGCAAGTCGTGCGACTCCCCCGATGCGTATTCGTTGAGAATCGAATCGACGAAGCGTTGCTCGCCGACAACGGGCGCATAGGCACCTGCATCGCGCACGATGGCGCAGAACGGCTTTCCCGCAGACTTCAGGTTGCTCGAGCACGCTATCTGACTGGTTATCGGGGCCAAGTCGGCAGACACTTCCCGCAGCAGGCGGTCGTACACGTCGGCGGGGTTGCCGTAGTGCTCGTAGAAGGTGGAGCGGCTTATCTTCGCCTGGCGCGCAAGCTCGGAAACGGATATCTCGGCCAGTGGTTTTTCGGCCAGCAGCTTCAACAGGGCGTCTTTCACCGCCGTGTCGGTGCGCGTGTTGTATTTCGCCATGCGGCCATCCTTTCGAGCTTTGGTTGCCCTTCGTGCCCAGGCTGTGCTCTGGCAATCCGAACAATTTCGAACAGATTGTACGATATTCGAGGTTGAAGCAATGGCGCACCGGGACGATTTGCTACGATTTCCCTCGCAATCGAGCGTTTGGGGCCGAGCGTTCCGCGGCCCATCGGACGAGGAGGCGTTTCGGATGGAGATATACCAGCAGCCGATTCTGGACCTTATGGGACAGCCGGGCATTGCCTTCGACATACCCCGATTCCAACGGGCGTATTCGTGGAGCAGCGTGCAATGCGACGAGCTGTGGCGCGACCTGATGCGCGCCGCACGGGGGCACCGGTCCCATTTCCTGGGCTCGCTCATCTACCTTGAAGAGGATGGGGCAGGCGATCGGCACCTGTCGGTCGTGGACGGCCAGCAGCGCCTGACGACGATAACGCTGTTGCTGTGCGCGCTTGCCAACCACCTGCGCGATAGCGGCGAGTCCCTGTTCGGCATCGATGCCGCATACATCCGCGAAACGTTCCTTGCGGACAAGGGCGGCGCGGCGAAGCTTCGCCTCTCCCCCGCCGACCGGGCCACGTTCGATGCGATCGTTTGCGGCGACGAGCTGCCCGAAACCCCGTCCGCGCGCGTGGTGGAAAACCTTCGCGGATTCGAGGAGCGCATGGCCGCCGACGGCTTCGATGCGCTGGAGCTCTGGCAGGGGCTGCAATCGCTGTTCGTCATAGCGGCGCGGCTCGACCAGCGCGCGCAAGCGCCCGTCGTGTTCGAAAGCTTCAATTCGAAAGGCGTGCCACTGGTGACGGCAGACCTCGTGCGAAACTTCCTGCTCATCGCCGAGAACCACAGCGAGCAAAAGCGCCTGTTCGAAACCTATTGGGAGCCCATCTGCGGCGTGTTCGGCGACGACCCCGGCTCGGTGAAGCTGAACAACGCCATCCTGGGTTGGCTTGCCGTGCGCCTGAAGGAAGTGCGCAAGTTCGGAGACGACCAGGCATTCAGCATATTCAAGACGTTCTGCGAAGACGAATACGACGGCTCGGTGGACGACCTCCTGGACGAGCTGTACGCGTTTTGCATGGTGTGGGCCGAACATTACCGGTATCACGCCGTGAAGAAGTACAAGACGGCCGATTGGGCCAAGCTCGGCCACAAGACGCGCGTATCGGGGCGCCCGCGCGCCAAGCTGGACAACCCCGAAAGCTACGAATACTACAAGCGCCATTTCGGCGTGGATCCGCAATGGTAGGAGGTCGCAATGCAGATTAGGCAAGGCAAGCTTCTCGATTTCCTGGGAACGGACGGAGTGCGATTCGTCATCCCGGTGTTTCAGCGCGTGTACTCGTGGGATGCGCGCCAATGCGAAGAGCTCTGGGACGACATCGTGGCGGCTGGCAGCCAGCAAGGCGGGAAAGCTGAACCGCATTTCATGGGCATGGTGCTGTATGCGGCCGACACGGAAAGCTGGCAGGGCATGGCGCAATACGACGTGATAGACGGCCAGCAGCGCCTGACCACGCTGTCGCTTCTGCTCTGCGCGCTGGCACGCCATCTGGACGAAACCGGGGCCACGGTCGGCGGGCTTTCCGCGGCCGAGATGTTCTCGCACTACCTGCGCGTCGGCGCAGGCACAGCGACCGCGGGAAAACTCGTGCTTTCCTTCATGGACCGGGACACGCTGTTCGCGTTGGTGGGTGCTGGCACCATGCCGCCGGAGCCAGCGGGTAGGCTCATCGACAACCTGGAGCTGTTCTATGCCCGCATGCGCGACGACGCCTTCGATGCGGAAACGCTCTGGCGGGGCCTTCAGCTGTTGGAGGCAGCCGACGTGCTGCTCGACCACGGAGACAACCCGCAGCTCGTCTTCGAAAGCCTGAACTCCAAGGGCCTGGCGCTTTCCACGGCCGACCGGATTCGCAACTACATCGTCGTGTCGGACGAAGCCGACGCGACGGGCACGGGGCTGTTCGAGCGTTGCTGGCTTCCGTTGGAATCCCAGGTTGCTGCAGAATGCCCTGCGGACAACTTGTCGCTTATCGTGCAGGCATGGCTTGCAGCGCGGTATCGCAGCGTGCGAATCTTCGACGAGAGCGAAGCGTACGGCGTCTTCAAGACCTGCCTGCGCGACCAATACGCAGGCAACATGGAATCGCTGCTGCACGATGTCGGCGCCTATGCGCACCGCCTGGCCGACGACGAAGCCTTCCACGACGAGGAAATCGCCAACGCCGAGCGCTGGGTTGCCGGCAAGCCCAAGGAACTGATATCCGAATACAAGATGTTTGGCGATTAAGCGGCGGCCGCACGAGAAGCCTGCAGCCCTTTGCTGCCCGGCCAGCGCACGGTTGCTGCCCACGGTTCGGCCAGGAGTCCGGCGTCGGGCATGGGGATTCGGGCTTGGCTAGCGCCAGTCGACGATCCCGAACTTTTCGGCGAGCAGCGCATCCAGGGCCTCTTCGGATTCCACTTCGAACGACATGGCCCCGGCGCGCGAGAATTCGGTGAACGTGGTATCGCGGATATCGTAGGCGCCCGTTTCGGTCTTCACGTTCACCATGCGGTGAAGGCGGAAGGCCGATTGCTCGTTTTGCGCCTGATAGAAGGACAGCGGGATGAAGTCGTGCTCTTCGACGGGCATCTGGCAGAACCGCATGACGATGCGCTCGTCGTCCTTGGTGCCGCGATAGCCGACGTCCCACCAGTACGCATCGTGAACATGCAAGGTGAACGTCTGGCCGCCGAGCGTACGCGTGGCCCCATCTTCGATGACGGGCGCGAAAGCGGGCATGGGTCCTCCGAATCCGACATCGGCCAGAAACCGGGAGCCGTCGATGGTTACGATATTTGCCCGATGGGTTACCAGGGGATACGGGTTCGGGCGCATGAGAACGCGGCCCATGCAGGGCTGCACCTCGAAACCGAGCGCGCGCAGCAAGGCGGCGAACAACCCGTTCAGCTCGAAGCAATAGCCGCCGCGGCGCCTTTTCACCACCTTGTCGAAAAGCTGTTCCACGCCAAGCGGAATGGGCGCATGCCGGTCGAACACGTCCAGGTCCTCGAAGGGCACCGCATGTTGATGGGCGCTGATAAGCTCGTCCAGGAAATCCGCCGACGGCCGCCTTGCCGAATCCAGTCCCATGCGTTCGAGGTACGCATCCACATCCGGCAACGGCTTGTACAGTTCATCACTCATCCATACCCCTTACTCTCTGCAATGCTACAGGTTGCCTGGTAAACCGTAACACACATTATCGTTGCTGCATACGACTTGGCCAGGAGGCCGCCTCGGGCATGGGGTACGCGGTTACTGCCCACGGTTTGGCCAGG
>DMNP01000006.1 GCA_003452695.1 Eggerthellaceae bacterium | reverse complement strand
GCGTCGGCGAAGGCGCCCACGCCCGGCAACACGATAGCTTCCGCCCGTGCGATGGTTGCGGGATCGTCGGTTATGCGCGCATCGGCGCCGACGCCGACCAGCCCGCGTTCAACCGACTTCAGGTTTCCCTTGTGGTAATCCACGACCGCTATCATCGCACACCTCCAGCGCCACCGCGCACTTCGACAAGCTGGAAAATCATAGCGCGCCTTTCGTCGTGGGCAGGGCATTGGGCGCGTTGGGATCTATCTCTACGGCGGCGCGCAACGCACGCGCAACCGCCTTGAACAGCGCCTCCACGATATGGTGCGCATTCTCCCCCGCCAGCTGCTGCACGTGCAGGGTTATCCCCGCATTCGTGGCAAACGCGATGAAGAACTCCTTGGAAAGGGCCGTATCGAAACTTCCGAGCATCTGCAGGGGAACGTCCATGTTCCAGTACAGGCCGCCCCTTCCAGAAATGTCGACCGCGGCCAAGACGAGCGTCTCGTCCATCGGCAGCACGATATCCCCATAGCGGACGGTGCCGTGCTTGTCGCCGAGCGCACGTCCGAACGCCTGGCCCAGCACAATGCCCACGTCCTCCACGGTGTGATGCCCGTCCACCTGCAAATCGCCTTTCGCCTGCACGTCAAGGTCGAATAGGCCATGACGCCCGAACGCCTCCAGCATATGGTCGAAGAAGCCGATGCCCGTGGCGATATCGGTCGACCCGGTCCCGTCCAGATCCAGCTCGATGCGAATATCGGTTTCCCGCGTCGTGCGCACTATCGCGGCTTTTCGTCTCATAAACGTCCTTTCCGTTACCGCCCTCGGCCCTGTAGTATAGCGTTCAGCGCCGACAGGAATCGCGCGTTTTCCTCGGGAAGCCCGACTGAAACGCGCAGACAGTTTTCCAGGCCCACAGCGCGCGACAGGTCGCGCACGAGCACGCCCGCATCCAGCAGGCGCTGCCAAACGGCACCTGCATCGTGGCAGGGCGCCAACCTGAACAGGATATAGTTGGAATCCGAGGGATATGCGGTCACCCCCGGCATGTCCTGCAGCGCCTGGAAGAGCACGCCCCGCTCTGAAATCGTGCGGTCGATGCCCGCCTCGAAGCTCGCCCGGTTCTCGAACACCACGCGCGCGATGGCCTGCGATACGGCATCGACCGAATACGGCTGGCGCACCTTCTTGAACTCGCGCAGCACCCGATCGCTGCCGAGCAAATACCCGATGCGCACGCCCGCAAGCGAATACGCTTTCGAAAAGGTGCGCAGAATTACCAGGTTCTCGTAGCGGTCCAGCAGGGGGCGAACGGTGCAACGGCTGAACTCGAAATAGGCTTCGTCCACCATGACCAGGGTGTCTGCCGCCTTCAACATGCGCTCGATGAAGGCGGCGCTGGCCAGGTTGCCGGTTGGATTGTTCGGCGAGGTCACGATGGCATAGTCCACGTCGCCGCAGGCCAAGCGCGAAAGAATCGCATCTTCGTCCAGCGAGAAATCGTCCTTGCGCGGCACGTTCGCAATGGCCGTATTGGTAAGCTGGGCGTTGTTCGCATAGACCGAGAAAGTCGGCGGGGTGTTCAGGAAGGTCCGCCCCGGGCCGCCCCAGGCCAAGGCCAGGTCGAACAGCAACTCGTCTCCCCCGTTGCCCATGAGCACTTGGTTGCGATCCAAGCCGTTGGCCTGCGCTATCATGTCGCGCAAATCGTTGGCCAAAGGGTCGGGATAGCGATTCAGGGCCACCGCGCGCACTTCGTCTTCCACCTGGCGGCGAATGTCGAAGGGCACGTCGCTGCCGTTTTCGTTCGCCGAAATCATAACGTCGGCAGGAATGTATTTCGGGTCGTAGGGCTGAATATCCGCCAGCTGCGGTGCTGGCGGCCGTACCTGGTTCATCGGCGTCCACTCCTTCCAGGCCATGCGGGGCTTTCGCTTGGCTAGCCTATCCTCAGCTCCACGCTGCGCGCATGCGCCCACAGGCCCTCGTGCTTGGCGATGGCCACGATGGATTCCGCGTCTGCGGCAAGCGCTGCCGGCGAGTACTGGATGATGCTGGATTTCTTCACGTACTGCTCCACGGCAAGCGGGCTGCTGAACCGCGCCGTGCCGCCCGTGGGAAGCGTGTGGTTTGGGCCGGCCACATAGTCGCCGACGGCTTCGGGCGTCCATTCGCCCATGAAGATGGCGCCTGCGTGGCGAATGGCCCCCAGGGAATCCATCGGATTGGCAATGTGCAGCTCCAGGTGTTCGGGCGCTATGACGTTCACGGCCTCGATTGCCTGCGGCAAGTCGCGGCATATCACGATAAGGCCCTGGTCGCGCAGCGACGCCGTCGTAATGTCGGCCCGCGTGGTTCGCTTCATGTGCTCGTCGATGGCAGATTCCACGGCATCGGCGTATTCCGCCGAGAACGCGATGAGATAGCACGTGGCCAGCGGGTCGTGTTCGGCCTGGGCCATAAGGTCGATTGCCACAAGCGACGGGTCGGCCGTGTCGTCCGCGACGACGCACACCTCGGAAGGGCCGGCTATCATGTCGATGCCCACGTCG
>DMNP01000367.1 GCA_003452695.1 Eggerthellaceae bacterium | reverse complement strand
GTGCCTGCAGAATCGCTCTCGCCCCCTGCCCGGCGCGGGCCTCCCGGCCAAGCCAGGGGCGGCAACAGCTCACTTTTCGCGGTCGGGCAAGCGGAGGAGTATACTGGCCGCATGATGTTTGCCGATCCGATACTCGCCACGTACGTCTGTGTGGTTGCCGGACTGCTCGGGCTTGTTACCGGCAGTTTCGTGAACTGTTGGGCCTGGAGGTCGCTGCATGGCGAATCGGTGCTTCGCGGCAGGTCGCACTGCACGGCATGCGGGCACGAACTGGGCGTGCGCGACCTGATTCCCGTAATAAGCTGGCTCGCGTCTGGCCGCTCGTGCCGCTACTGCGGCGAAGCGGTATCCGCGCGCTACCCCGCCACCGAATTAATCTGTTGTGCGGTTTTCGTCGGCATTGCAGCAGTGTACGGCCTTTCGCTGGAAACGATCGAGCTCATGCTGTTCGCATCCTGCTTGTTGTTCCTGTCGTTAACCGATATCGACGACTACCTTATCCCCAATGGCTGCATCATCACCGCCATCGTGGTGCGCGCCGTGTACCTTGCCGCAGCATGCGCAATGGGCACCATGAACATAGACCAGGTGCTCTATTACCTGGCCAGCGGCTTCGGCATTGGAGCTGCGCTCGTCGTCGTGGTGCTGGTGGCCGATCGGGCGTTCGGACGCGCTTCGATGGGTGGCGGCGACCTGAAGCTGTATTTCGTGGCGGGATTGTATTTCGGCTGGCAGCAATGCTTGCTCGTGGTAATCCTTAGCTGTCTGTTCGGCATTGTCGTGGCCGCGCTGGGCAGCGACAGAGCGCAGAAGCGCGCGGAAAGCGAAGCGGAATCGGCAACCGGTCGAGAAGACGCCACAACGGTCGACGGGGGCGATTCCCCAGCCGAGGCCGAGGCCGATGCTGAAGTCGAGACCGAGACCGATGCTGAAGGCGATGGCGAGGAAAGCATCCTGAAGCGCACCATTCCCTTCGGGCCTTCCATCGCCGCCGCCTGCGTCGTGGTCATGCTGGCAGGCGGCCCAATCGTCTCGTGGTACCTAAGCCTTCTTTCCTGAACTACAGTAACGAAAGATTGAATGCATAAGCCGCTTGCCGTGGTCCTGCCGACGGCCCACGGCGCCCCTAAGAAAGCGAATTCTTCTTCTCTTCACGGCGGATAAGGTAGAGTGCGACGCACCGAACGCGTCTTGGATGAACAGGTTGAAGAAATTGTTCTCCACCGCCCATGCAACCTGGCCCATCAGGGCCAGCAAAACGATGATGAACCACGTTTTGCCCGCCAGCTTCGTTCGCCCTCCGTGCGCCTTGCCCGCCGCCATGTCGCATCGCCCCGTTTCCGCATTTCGTCGCGCTTTCATTCTAACCTTCCCGCGGACCTTGAAGCTGCAACGGCAGGTTTCTTCAATCCAACGGCTCCGGTTCGGCAACAATCTCATGCCCCTCTTGCTCGACCGCCCGGCGGGCTGGGGCAAAGGGGTGTTCGCTTGGCCTCGACGATGCGCTTGGTCACGCGCTGTTGGTTTTCCATGAGGTTGCCGCCCCAGATGATCAGGCACGTCGTGGCGTCGAGCTTCACCGGTTCGAACTTCACCGGGCCGATCTGCGGCTTACGACGCTCCGTGCGGCGCTGCGAAACGGCTTGAAACGCTTTCATCCGTTCGCACCATGGGATTGAACGCTTTGATTGAAGGCACAGTTCCAGCCGCCGAAATGTTCCCGCCTGTCCCAATTTAGGATGCAATACGCAATTCCCGTTGGATATAGTTACACCGAGACCGAAAGGAGCCTCCATGAGCAACACCGTTCAATCCGAAAAAGCCAGGACGCACGAGCCGAAGAAGAGCGTCGGCCTGACCTCGCTGATCCTAATCTCGCTTGCGGCGGGCATCGTCGTCGGCATCGTCTGCTCGGTTGCCATCCCCGATGGGTCGCCAGCCGACACGTACCTGATCGAGGGCGTGTTCTACGTGTTCGGCCAATGGTTCATCAGGCTTATGCAGATGCTGGTCGTGCCCCTCGTGTTCTGCTCGATCGTCTGCGGTGCGGCATCGATGAGCGACCCGAAGATGCTCGGCAAGGTGGGCGTGGGCACCATCCTCATGTACCTGTGCACGACCGCGCTGGCCGTCGTCATCGCCATCGGGCTCGCCAACCTCACAAACCCGGGCATCGGGCTGGACATGGCCGCCGTCGTTGCTGTCGAGCCGTCGACGACCACGACCGACCAGACCATGGCGGACATGCTGATAAACATCATACCGACCAACATCGTGGCCGCCATGAACAATGGCACCATGCTGCAGATAATCTTCTTCGCCCTGGTCCTCGGCTTCATCCTGGGCTGGCTGGGAAAGAAAGTCGCCACGGTGAACCGGTTCTTCACGCAGTTCAATGCCGTTATGATGCACATGATCGGCCTCATCCTGAAGGTCGCGCCCATAGGCATCTTCTGTCTGATCGCCCGCACGTTCGCCAATCTGGGCCTGACGGGCATCCTACCGATGATCAAGTTCATCGGCACCGTATACCTTGGCCTGCTCGTGCAGCTGCTCGTGGTGTACATGCTGCTGTTGTTCCTGTTCACTCGGCTTAACCCGCTGCAGTTTTTGCGCAAGATGCTGCCGGTCATGCTGTTCGCGTTCTCGACGAGCTCGTCGAACGCGACCATCCCGCTGAATATGGAAACGCTCGAGAAGAAAATCGGCGTCAGCCCGAAGGTCGCGTCGTTCACCATCCCGCTGGGTGCCACGATCAACATGGACGGCACCGCCATCATGCAGGGCGCGGCCGTGGTGTTCATCGCGCAGGCGTTCGGGATCGAGCTGGCTCCCGCGGCGCTCGCGACCGTCGTGTTGACCGCCGTAACGGCGTCTATCGGCACCGCCGGCGTGCCGGGCGTCGGCACCATCATGCTGGCCATGGTGTTCGAGTCGGTCGGCCTGCCCGCCGAGGGCGTTGCCATGATCATGGGCATCGACCGCCTGCTCGACATGGGCCGTACCGCCATCAACGTGACCGGCGACGCCGTCGTGACCACGTGCATGGCGCGCGTGAGCGGCATGCTCGACATCGACGTGTTCAAGAACCACGACTACGCGGCCATCAGCGAGGCCGACCTGCTCGACGTTGGCACCACCGCCGAGGAACCCGCCGGCTACACCGACTTCACCGCCCACGGCGACCCCACCGAGATCGGCGAGCAAGGCGACCCCGACAAGTTCGCCGGCATAAAATAGCCGGACAACGGGAACGGGTGTTGTCACGTTCCGTCGCCGTCGTGCTCGGAAAGGAGCGCCTAAGCCGCCTTAACGTTGCGTACGCCCGCAAGCCACAGCTCGCAGGCAACGTGCTCGTCTGCGCCGCTGCCTGCGTCCCGCCATCGTTCTCACCGGCCATTTCAAACCGCCTCTCCGTGTTCGGGGGCGGCGAATGGAAACCGCCCGTGTTTTCTGATGCGGTAAATCTATCCGGATGTCAAGCCGATCGTTTCGCGCTCGCGTAGAATGTTTCCGATTGATGAAGACGGAAGTTCGGAAAGCGGTTGGCATGGACTACCAAACGACGCTGCACGAAACCCTGAAGCGAAAGCTGTTGGAAGTAGAAGGCCCGCTCGAATTCGGAAACGGTGAAAGCCGCACAAGGAAGCTCTACTATCTGAAGCGCTTGGAAGACAACCTCGCCGTGCCCATGTCGGGAAAGGTCCGCGCCATGTACGAGGGCGGAAGCGGAAGCGAGCTCGACTGGAAGATGTGCTCCATCCGCTCGAGCTCGGCCATGACCTTCAACTTGCTCGGAAACGGCCCGGTGAAATTCGTATCGGGAAAACACGAAGGCACATTCGAACTTGCCTACGAATACCAGCTGCCCACGCTCCGGAACAACCCGCATCCCGCGAATCTCGACGCGTATCTGCAAGGCAAAGCGGAAGACGTGTACTGCGAGATGAAGATGTTCGAATGGCTCGCATCGCCCCACCACGCCCTGCGTCCCGACTATCTCGAAACGACGCACTACCTTATCCCTCATGAAGACGCCGAATGCTTCATCGCCCTGTTCGGAAGGCTCGCCTGCGTTGGCGTCATGGGGAAAGGCCGAAAGCCCGAGCGCCGCTCCGACGGAAGGTACGACAGCCTCCAGATGGCGAAGCACCTGCTCGCAATCTACGGGAAGGTGGCGAACGATCCGAACTACAAGCCGAAGAAGCTGACGCTACTGAACTGCGTCTGGGAATTCAGCAACCCCGAAGTCCTCGGTCGCTACGAATCGAAGTATCGCCAGATGGAAGCCGAAGAACACGAAGGCTTCGAAAGGTTTGCGAAGCTCGCTGAAGAACACGTCGCGCCGCTGTTCGAAGCGAAGGGAATCTCGCTCTCGATCGAATATGTGAAAGCAACCGAGCTGATGCAAGCCGTCGATTACGAGAAGCCCCACCGCGAGAAGCTGGAACGCTACATCGTCTAGCGAGGCGGCCGGAAGCGAATGCCACATGAAAGCAATCCGTGCTTGCTACGAGCCGATCCACTTAATCCCCCGCTAACGGCAGGGCGCGAATGCTTGCGATGCGCCAACGATTTTGTCACCTTCCAGAATAGCACTCTGATTTGCGGGTCGGTAAGGCAGATGCGGTGAACGGGGAGCATTCGGACCAGACAGAGTTCACGACCAGGCACTTACCTGGTGAACTGTCTGGTCCATGTTGTAATTCCAACAGACACTCGTGCGGTTGGCTCCTATTCTCGCTCCGTGAAAGGCAACGCAGCCGACATTCAGACGAGAGACAAGGAGCGATCATGGATAACCAGATGTTTTGCTTCCAATGCGAGC
>DMNP01000118.1 GCA_003452695.1 Eggerthellaceae bacterium | reverse complement strand
CTGCGCTATTCGACCATCGAGAACTGGTCGAAGAACATGTACAACCTGAACACCAAGCGCTGCCGCTGCGACGAAGAGGGGCAGATCGAGTGGATTTCCGGGTCGTTCGGCAGCCATGTGGGCTATCTGTAC
Source organism: Eggerthellaceae bacterium (assembly GCA_003452695.1). Taxonomy (GTDB): domain Bacteria; phylum Actinomycetota; class Coriobacteriia; order Coriobacteriales; family Eggerthellaceae; genus UBA9715. Next base: position 3,674 of record DMNP01000118.1, on the reverse strand, counting down.
CCGATGAGCATCCTGGCGGGGCGCAAGGCGCAGTCCAGCTTCACGGGCATAACCTTTGCGGGGCGCGGCCAGAACCTGGACACGGGATGCAAGGTGGTGCTTGCCGCGCCGCAGACGTCTGCCAGCGTGGAGACCAAGGGAATATCGAAGGACGGCGGCATCCAGACCTTCCGCAGTTCGGTCGTGGCGACTCCCGCAGCCGAAGGGTCGCGCTGCACGGTGTCGTGCCAGTCGCTGATGCTGGACGACCGCAGTCGTTCCGACACCATCCCGGCCATGGACATTAACTGCAAGAACGTGGACATCGGGCACGAGGCCACCATCGGGCGCATCGGCGACGACAAGGTCTTCTACCTGATGAGCCGCGGCATATCCGAGGAAGAAGCGCGCACCATGATAGTGAACGGCTTCGCCGAGCCCATTTCGAAGGAGCTCCCCCTGGAATATGCCGTGGAGATGAACAACCTCATCAAGTTGGAGATGGAAGGCGCAATCGGGTAGGCATGCGGTCGGTCGGACCGCTGCGCTTGTCCGCAAGGATGCGAGGAATGATGCAGATGCAGAACACAACGGAGTTGCTGTCCGTGGAACGCGCAAGCGCGATGCCTGCGCCCACGTGGCACTTCTTGAAGATGAACGACACGACGATACAGATTCCCGAAGGCTTGGCCATCGCGCCGCGCGTAAGCGTTTCGGGCGCGGCCGTTGCCGTGGAATCTGCCGACGACTTCGAACGGGCGCTCGGCGTTGCCCAGGCCGAATGGGAGGCCGCCCATCCCGAGCCGACGCCCGAGGAACGCGCCGAGCTGGAAGCCTATCTGGCGGCGGAGGCCGATGCCACCTATGGCGGCACGGCGCAGTCCGATTACCAGATCGGCGCCGATGCCATGGAGGCTGCGCGGTCGCTGTCCGTTGCCTTCGAGCACGGAACGGGCGACGAGACGGCGGCTTACCTGCGCTACGCCGCCGGCCGCAGGGTGGTTGTGAATGCCGCCCAGGGCGAGGCCGTGCAGGCCCAGGTCGTCGTGCAGGCGGTGCCCGGGGCTATAAGCGTTGCAGCCATCGACGTGGTGGCCGAGCGCGATGCGGCAGTGCAGCTGTCCATCGTGGTGGACGGTCCTGCCGGCGATGCCGCTTTGCAGGATGCGAGCGTTTCGGCGGACGGGTTCGCTGGTACGACCGTGCGGGTGTTCGCGGGAGCCGGCGCCCGCGTGAACATCGTGCGCACGCAAACGCTCGCGCAGGGCTTCACCGACGTGGACGATGCGGGCTTGTTCGCCCACGACCGCGCGCACATAGCGGTGCGCCAGACCGTGCTCGGGGCCAGCGGCACGTTCACGGGGCTTGCGGGCGACCTGCGGGGAGAATCGTCGCAGATAGACGTAGACACGCGGTATCTGGGACACGGCAGCCAGGAGCACGATTTCAACTACGTGCTGCGCCATCATGGCCCCAAGACCTGCTGCAACCTGAATGCAAACGGCGTTCTGGCGGGCAAGAGCAGGAAAACGCTGCGAGGCACCATCGACCTTATCCGCGGCTGCAAGGGCGCCGAGGGCGCAGAAAGCGAAACGGTGCTGCTCGTAGACGACGGCGTGCGCAACAAGACGGTGCCCGTCATCCTGTGCAACGAAGACGACGTTGCCGGCAACCATGGGGCCACCATCGGGCATATCCGGGACGAGCAGTTGTTCTACTTGTCCAGTCGCGGCCTTTCCCGGGAAGCCGCCGAGCGCATGTTCGTGGGGGCCATTATGGAACAGGCCGCCATCGACGCGCCCGACGAGGCCGCCCGCGCCGGCGTCCTGCGTTTGGGAGAATCGGTTGCACCCGGATTCGCCGAGCTGTTCGAGGACAACTAGCGGGCGATAAGCGCGCACGACGGTCGAGGAGACGAACATGACCCGAAGAAAACTACACGGCGAAGACATGCTCACCGATGCGGGGCGCGCGGAGTGGGGAAGCCGCAACGCCCAGGCATCGGCGCTGGCCGATTCTCCATACAAGAAAGATTTCCCGCTGCTGGCCACCAAGCCCGACCTGGCTTTTCTAGACAGCGCAGCAACCGCCCAGCGGCCGCGTGCCGTGCTGCAGGCGCAGGAGCGCTTCTACGAGACCATGAACGCCAACGCCCTGCGCGGGCTGTACCGCCTGTCGGTCGAGGCAACCGAGGCCATCAACGCTGCACGTGCGCACGTTGCGCGCTTCATCGGCCTGCCCGACAAGAAGGATGCACGCGACATCGTGTTCTGCCGCAACACGTCCGAAGCCCTGAACATCGTGGCGCATGCCTATGCGCCGACGGTGCTCGGGCCGGGCGACGAGGTGTGCATAACCGTGATGGAGCACCATTCCAACCTTATTCCCTGGCAGCAGGCGTGCAAGGCCGCCGGGGCTACGCTGGTGTACCTGTATCCCGACCAGCGGGGCGTTCTTTCCGAAGAGGAAATGCGTGCCAAGATAGGCCCCAAGACCAAGATCGTCAGCGCCATTCACGTGTCCAACGTGCTGGGCGTTGCCAACGACGTGAAGTTGCTCGGGCGCATCGCGCACGAGTTCGGGGCCACGATGATCGTGGACGGCGCGCAATCGGTGCCGCATTTTCCCGTGGACGTGGTGGACTTGGATTGCGACTTCTTCGCGTTTTCGGGCCACAAGGTGTTCGGTCCGATGGGCGTGGGCGTGCTGTGGGGCCGCCACGAGCTGCTGGATGCCATGCCGCCTTTCCTGACGGGTGGCGAGATGATCGATTCCGTTACCGAACAGGGAGCCACGTGGGCCCCCGTTCCCGAGAAGTTCGAGGCGGGCACGCAGGACGCGGCCGGCATCTACGCGCTGGACGCTGCGCTGGACTACGTGGAAAGCGTGGGTTTCGAAGCCATGATGGCGCGCGAGCAGGCGCTGGTTGCCCAGTGCATGCGCCGGCTTTCCGAGCTGGATTTCGTGCGCATCATCGGACCCGAGGATGCCGGGCTGCACCATGGCGTGGTCAGCTTCAACGTATGCACCATCCACCCGCACGACGTGGCCAGCATCCTGGACATGGACAACGTGGCCATCCGCGCCGGCCATCATTGCGCGCAGCCGCTGCTGTCTTACCTGGGCATCGATTCGTGCTGCCGCGCGTCGTTCGCCTTTTACAACGATTCCACCGACATCGACCGCCTGATAGACGGCCTGAACCACGTTTGGAGGATGTTCCATGCCTAATGCCAACGTGTACACCGCTGCTCTGATGGAGCACAACGCGCATCCCGATTACAAGTTCGACTTGCAGGATTTCACCCACGAGCACGAGGGAATCAACCCCAGTTGCGGCGACGAGATGGTGCTGAAGCTGCGCCTGTCGGCCGACGGGCAGACCATCGAGGAAGCAGCTTTCACGGGCCAGGGCTGCGCCGTGTCGCAGGCCAGCGCCGACATAATGGCCGACCTGATAACCGGCGAATCCGTTGCCGAGGCAAAGCGTTTGTCGGCCCTGTTCGTGCGCATGATTCAAGGCGAAGAGCTGACCGAGCAGGACAAAGAGGACCTAGACGAGGCCTACGAGCTGGAATCCATATCCCGCATGCCCGCCCGCGTGAAATGCGCCGAACTCGCCTGGAGGACTCTCGACGGCATGCTCTAGGTGAACTCGACGCTGCGAAGTCGCAGTGCACGCCATCTAGGCGTTC
>DMNP01000393.1 GCA_003452695.1 Eggerthellaceae bacterium | reverse complement strand
CCGATATACGAAGAATAGACGCCTGTCGTGCTGTCTCTGCTTGTGGTGGTTTCTATAAGGCCCGACGGTGTCGTGGACTTGTCCTCGATGGCCAGGCGATACGTGCTGGGGTCGGGCGTGACGCCGGCCGGGATGTTCGCCGTCATCTTCAGGGCATCGTAGCGACGCGTGGTGTCCTGGCCGATGTTGTTCACGATTTGCTCCACCGTGTAGCGAAGCTTCGAACCCGGATGAACGGCAGACTTCACGTTCAGCAAGTCATCTTGCAGCTCGGTATTGGCGCCTTCCGCGTTGAAGAGGTCGTCGCTAACGCTCGTATCGTCTTCGGATATCTGCTTGACTGGCGAGGTGCTCACAGAAATCTTCGGTTCGCCGGGGACGGCGCCAGTCAGGGTGGTGGGGAACAGCGTGTACCAGAACGAGTTGTCCGGCGTGTTCATGCGGAAGCGGATGTCGTTGGTACCATCGGTATTCGTACCCGAGAAACGCAACGAGATGGCGTTGCGGGGGAACAGCTTGTCGCCGATGGTGTCGTTGTAGGCAAGCGGCCACTGGTTGTTGGGATCGCTGCGAGCCGTCATGGTGTATTTGTACCCGTCCTCAGCACCTCGCTTGGCATATTCGCCACTATCCGCGAAGTAATAGGGCCAGTTCGCGTCTTCGTCTTGGGATGGCGTATAGGCGTAGCCGGTAAGGAAATCCATGCCCTCCCAAAGCCTTGTCGTGTTGTAGTAGACGTTGGAGGCAGGTTTAGTTGGATCCGGCTGATAGGCATACACGCCTAAATCGACCAAGTCTGTGTAGCGTTCGTTGTATCCGTGGTCGTAAACGGTATCGTCGTCCTCTATCGTATAGGTGAGGTTGGTACCGGTGTTCGAGCGGTGAATGTGGGTGTCGGTGGTCACATAAGCGCCGTCGATATTCGCAAGCGCCTTCACCTTCTCGTGCTGGATGTAAGCTCGCGCCCAACGCCACTCGCGCGGAATGGCCGATTCGGTGCCGTCGCCCAAAAGGCTTCCGTACACGGAAAGCGAACTGAACGTCATGTAGATGTCATTGGCATTTTTGACGGGTGCCTCTTTGTTAAGCGATTTCGTAACGCCGTCGGATGCCGTGTCAGTGTAATAGAAGCGCACGTTGAAGTCGTCCTGATGGATGTTCCACTGGAAGATGCCGTACTGCGGGAGCATGGCTATCTGCATGGCCGGGCCGCCCACCCAGTCGCTGGCGAGCGGGGAATGGTGCACGCCGTTCGTGGGAGACGACGTAATGAAGCCGGTGATTTCGTCGTTCGCGTTTCTTGTAAACGAGTACTGGTTCTCTTTGTGCAGAACCGATGCGGAAGCGGGATGACGCATGAACTCGATGTTGCTGATTTCGGCATACATGCCGATTTCACGGCCGTTGTACGTTCCGATGAATGGATATGTAAGCTTTATCGTGGCGTTGTCGAGCGCATGCACGTCGTCGTAGTAGAACGAAACGATGGGGGAATTGTTGTGGTTGTTGTCGTGCATGAGCGAATAGCGGTTCGTCTCCCACTTTTGCTTCGACTGATAGAGCAAGTTATTCGCGGGGACTTCTACCGGGTTTGACGTGTCGGCAGTTCTGACGTCAATGCGCTTTCCGTCTACCATGGTGTAGGCGGGAAGGTAGTGGAAACCGCCGACGGGCTGGATTGCTTGCCCGTCGCTTCCCACGATTTCGATGAACTTGCCGACGTCTTCCTCGGGGTATGTCCAGGCATTCGGGTCGAGCTTAATTCCCGTGTCGAAGAGATAGCCCGGATTGACCACGCCGTTGTTCGTGGTAGTCGAGCCCTGAACGGTATGACCCGGCTCCACGTAGTTGGCAGAAGCGGGAAGCGCCATGGACGAGACGATGGCAACAGCCGCAGCTGCGGCCACAAGCCCTCCGGCAATCATTCCTATAACCTTCCCCTTCTTCTTCGGGGCAGGTGCGCGATTCGATTCTGCTGATTCGTTATTCTTTCCTGAATCTACGGTTACTGCCGCGTTCGCGTTAACGCTTGCGTTCGTAGTAGTTTCCATGGTGGTTCTCCTGCTTCAACTTCCTACATGCATTGCACGGAGTGAGTGGGCGTGCTGTGGGCGGGCCCATGGTCGCGGTGTGCGGGACGGGGCCGGCGCCCAATGCCGACGAATCGTCGGCAGGGGGTGGTTTAACGTCTGGCCCTGTTGCGTTGTTCGGTTCAGGCAGGTTCGGTGCAACAGCAGATGCGACGGCGGGCGCTATCCGCGCCGCGCATACATATGTAGGAGCTTGGGAGGCTTGTTGGCCACGCAGGGATGATACGCGTACCGCCCGTTCGCCTGGCGCCGCACTTGGCAATCCATGGCCTGCTCGTACAGGGCGGTCTCGGTTGCGACGAAGGTCGCCTGGATCCAATTCGTAAACATGTCGTGCTCCTCACTCCGTTTTGCCAAACACCGCTAGCGGTGCTATTGCCATATTCGCTGGCCAGAAGGCCATGCAATCGTTCCTGCGGACGGGGTGCGGTTATGTTACGTGCATCCGCTGGGCGCACTACGCCCAAGTATTCGTATTCTAGGGAATGATATCGCTCCATCGGGACAGAAGCGTTCCATCATTTTGCCTGATAACGTTGATTTTTCAGGTAATTGTTAAGCTGGGGTAAGTACTTATGCAGCTCGCATTTGCGATTGGCGTGGGATTTTGTGGCGCATTTTGCGTGGATTCTGTGTGTGATTTATTCTTACTATGCTATAAAGCGTTCCTCATTTCATGGAACGCTTCGTGCTTTTTCGGGCACGCGGGGAACGCCGCTGGCACATCGCTTGCCTGTACCGCAATCGGCCCATTGCGCCCTCGTGCGTTTTTGCGTTTTGCTTACAATTCCCCCTTTTTACTTACACCAGGGTCACTATTCCGCATAGAGGTCGTCAAGCGCGACGAGCACGTAGCGGTTCGGGTCCACATCGCCTGCAAACCCGGATTTCGATATGAAGCCCAACCGATAAAAATCGATGTCCAAGTCGCGCACCTGCCGCTCTTCCTCTGCGGCAACGCGGCTATCGATTGGCGCGTTCGTGAACTTGCATTCGTACGAGGTATATCCTTCGGCGTCGCGCGTGACAACATCGAATTGCCTGTTCACTCGGGCCCTCGCATCGTCGAACGAATAGGTTCCCACCTCGTACACCAAAGGCTCGATGCGGTGAAGCCGGCTCATGCGCGCTATGCCCTGCGCAGCCAGCTCCTCGAACTTCTTCGGCAAATACACAGCATCCAAATCGTGTTGCACAAACTCCGAAAAGAAATCGCGAGGAGCCATGATGTTTCTCTCTGCCAAGTAACGAAAGACGTAGCGATAGTAGAAATGCACCAGATTATCGCCAAATGCATAAAACGTTCGCTTCTTGTTCCCCTTAGCGTTAATGGGCTCCACCTTTCGTAGAATGCCCATCCCCTGCAGGCGCGCAAGAGCATAGGAAGGATTAACCCGCTTATCCTGCGAAACGCGTCCCATAATGTCGCTGTACTTGCGCACATCGCTTCCGACCAGCTCGATAATTGTGTTCAGCCCAGCGATTTTATTCGTTTCTGCCAGCAACATCTCGCTTACTTCGTGCTCGAGTATGGAATCTTTTCTGACGATTAGCTCTATGACGTTGTCGATAGCCGGTTTGTCTGGGTCGATGAGCGAATTGAAGTAGGGCACGCCTCCCATCGTTGCGTACATGAGCACCTTGTCGGCAGGGATGTAGTTCGGATAAAAACGCGCTGCCGTGAAGTAATCGAAGGGCATCAAGTGGATGATGTGCGTAAAGCGCCCGTAGAGGGGCGATGCTGCATCGACCAAGTGCTCCATAAGGTCGACATAGCTACCGGACAATACGATTTTCAACAGGGAATCATGGCGATGGGCATCTATCGCTATGGCAAGAGAAGAATCCACGGATGGATCTTCCCGAAGAAGAAATGAGAACTCATCGATGACAAAAACGACCTTCTGCCTGGATGCCGCATCAAAAACCGCGTCCAAGAGCGCATCGAAAGAGGGGAACACGTAATCTGCGGGCAGCTTAAGAGCCGAAGCGATACGGGCCGACAGATGGCGTAGGTTAACAGCGAAGCTGGCTCGTTTGCACTCGCACGATATAATCAGCGATCCATCGGCCTCTTCGAGTGCTTGTCGAATGAGTTCCGTCTTGCCCACGCGCCGACGCCCATACAGCAGCACGGCTTCGAACTTTTCGCTCGCAAACGCTCTTTCCATTTCCGAAAGTTCTTGTTCCCTGCCAAAGAATTCCATGTGCGCTTCCTTGTCTGGCCAATGTTCAAGGAAAGTATATCTTAACTCTGTTTTACTCAAATTTATTTTACTTAAATATTCTGAGTAAATGTGCGTCAAGGCAACAGACCCTTTTGCTATCTTTAAGATGACAAGAGGGTACGTCCCCATTGTCACCTGCAGGAGGAAGTCTTTCCTGCATGTCGGATAATGTGTCAAGAGAAACGTCCCCTTGACACACCCGTAAGCGGCTAGTCGTGGAAGGGCATGGTGGTCAGCAGCTCGCCGAGGGTCACTTCGCCCCAGCTGTAGTTCTGCATGTAGGTGCCGCGGAAAGGGGTGCTCGGGTCGCCGGCCATATAGTCGTACAGGTCGCAGCGCACGGCCGACACCGCAAGGCTGCGCCTGCCGTTCACGCTGTTCACGATATGGCCGATGCCGTAGTCTTCCAGCGTCTTGCGCATGCGCATGGCCACCTTGCGCTGGCGCGACAGCACCACGGGCGTGGCCGGCTCGTCTTCCCACAGATACGCGATGGCCTCGTTGGCCGTTACCTCTCCCCCGTGGCGGTCCACCAGCAGGGCCAGCAGCTCCTTGGCCTTCGCGCTGGGAAATACCACCGCATGGCCGTTCACGAACACGTCGAAATAGCCGAAGGTGCGGATGAAGATGTCGGGCTCGCCGTTTTCGCGGGGCATGAAGACGCCCGGTACCAGCGCCTCGCCCTCGGGCTGGCCGCCTATGCCGTTTGCCACCTGCGCCAGGCTGCGGGCCACGATTTCGTTTGCCACCACCACGGCGCGCACCGATTCGGGCGATTCGCGCATAACCACCACGTGCCAGCTGGTAATGTCCTGGCCGCAGGGCACGTGGGTGACTATGCACTCGCCGCGCTCGCGCAGGGCCTGCACGTGGTCGGGGCCAATGGGCAGCTGGGCTATTATGTCGTCGATGGGCAGCATCCCGCCGTTTATCGTGGTGCCCACGAACAGGGCACGCGCGCGCTCGTTTGCGAAGGTAACGTATGTCTGGTTGCCTTCTATCGAAAACACGATCATGCCGCCCGCAGGTGAAGGCGCATGCAGGATGCGCCCGTCCATGTCGTCCAGCATGTCGGTGGCGCTTACCTCGTCCAGCTTGCGGCACCCGAAGAAGTAGGCCCCGGCCTCGGCATCGATGAGCACCGCTTCGCGCAGGCCATCCTCGCCCGCAAAGGTAACGCGCATCGAAAGCGGATGGTCCACGCCCGCCAGTATGGGCGCCGGCGTTGCAGGGCCCGCGCCCGGCGCCGCGCGCTGCAGCAGCGGCTCGAAGAACTCGCGCAGCTGATCGCCTCCGTTGGAAAAGCGCTTCACCAGATAGTCCACGCTGTCGGCCAGCACCATGCGCATGCCGCCCGTCGTGTCGAACGGGGCGTCGTAGGGGCACTTGTAGCACAGCGCCGTCTGCTCGCGCACGTCGAACAGGAACAGCAGGTCGTATATCGTCTTGAAATGCTGCATGCGCAGCTGGCGGCGACTTTCGCGGCTGCTGGAACGGCTGCGGGTTACGTCTGCCACCACCAGGTGGTACTTCGGGCCCTCGCCGTTCTGCACGAGCGACACCCAGCCCGCCACCTCCACCAGATAGCCCTCCGCATGCCAGAGGTGCGTATCGAAGGCCATGGGCTCGTCGCCCATGCCAACTTGCTGCAGATTGTCCAGGAAATCCGATTGGTCCACCAGCGGGACCATGGCGGTAACGTTGCGCAATATCTGGTCGCGGCGCTCGGGCGAAAGCGCCTCGCCGCCGACTATTTCCCACAGACGGTCGTTGGCGCGCAGGATTTCGAACGTTTCGGGCCGAAAGTCCACGACGCCGAAAGGATCCGGTGCTTCCTCTTCCTCGATTTCAGCGTTGCGCTCTACGGTTTCCGTTTCGCTGTCCCTCATTGCCACCACGACCAATGCTCCCATTCCCTGCCGCAATTATACGCCTCTTGCCGCGAATTGGCGCAAGGGCGTTCCAGTATTTTGCACCAAATTTGGAACGGTAATATGCGCGCGTAGCAATTTCCTGCAGATACTCGCTTTGAATACATGCAAGTGCTTTTTGTATACACGCGACGCTGGAACGCATGGGAACGGATGGGGAGGCTCCCGGTTAATCGGAGAGCCTCCCCAACCGTTCACGGGGCGCGGCAGCGTGCGACGCGCCGCCATCTCCCCCCAGCCCCAGAATGGGATATCGCAGGGCGATTCGGCCCTACTTCGCCTTCGACATCTTGCCGAAGTCGGCCACGTTGGCGAACACGGCCACGAAGCGGTTCAGCAGGCGCAGGTTGTTCGCGCGCACCGCAGGGTCTTCGTCCATGACCATCACGCCCTCGAAGAACGCGTCTATCGGCGCGCGCAGCCCCGCCAGCGTGGCAAGCGCCGCCGGATAGTCGTTGGCGGCAAGTGCGGCCTCCACGGCGTCCTGCGCCGTCTGCACGGCTTGGTCGAGCGCCTGTGCATCGGCGGCCAGCAGCGCGGCGTCCACGTCCGTGCCCTCCCCCGCATCGCGCAGGTTGTTGGCGCGGGCATAGGCGGTCGCCAGGTCGTCGAAGGCCTCGGCCTGCTCGGCGCGGGCGGCTTCCAGAGCTCGCGCGCGGGCCACGATGGTCGCGGGTTCCTCCACGCCGGTCGCCAGCACGGCGTCCACCGTATCGGCCGCCACGCCGCCGTCGCGCAGCATCACCTTCGTGCGCGTTACGAAGAAGTCAACCACATCGGCGCGCACGGCCGCGCGGTCGAATTCCAGACCGCCCTGCGCGTAGATGCCAAGCGATGCATCGATGGCCTGAATGAGCGAGATGTCCAGCCCGTCTTCGATTATGGCCAGGATGCCGATGGCGCTGCGGCGCAACGCGAAGGGGTCGGACGATCCGGTCGGACCCTGCCCCACCGCGAACAGGCCGCAAATGGTGTCCAGCTTGTCGGCCGTGGCCACCACCTTGCCAACCAGGGTGGCCGGCGTGGCATCGCCCGAGAAACGCGGGCGGTAATGGTCGGCTATGGCCTCGGCCACCTGGTCGGTTTCGCCGGCGGCCTGGGCGTAGTAGCGGCCCATTATGCCCTGCACGCTGGTGAACTCCACCACCGCGCCTGTAACCAGGTCGGCCTTGGCCAGGAACGCTGCGCGCTCGGCGTCTGCGGCGTCCTGCCCCTGCAGGCCCGCGTCGGCGCCCAGGTGCTTGGTCAAAGCCACCACGCGGTCGGTCTTGGCGCGCATCGTGCCCAGCGATTCCTGGAACACGACCTCGGAAAGCTTCTCCACGTAGGCCTCCAGCGGCTGCTTCAGGTCCTCGTCGTAGAAGAACTTCGCGTCGTACAG
>DMNP01000199.1 GCA_003452695.1 Eggerthellaceae bacterium | reverse complement strand
GGTACTTCGAGCGCATCTTGTTACGTCGTGTGATTGCGTCTAGTTGTGCCTGTGCCTGCTCATCGCCCACCGTATAGCCGTCGAAGATGGAATGCTCTACCATCACGTCTACGGTCTTTTGCGCCCAGCCGCATGCCGCGTCGAGGTTGCGCAGTTTCGGCGGGATGCTGATGCCCAAGTCCACCAGTCGATTGTGCATCACATAGTAGCAATGCCGCATTAGGTTGCGGTCGTAGTGATCGTGCCACTCTTTAACAAGCGAGTGGACAAGCATCCTGTCCTCGCCGCGCAAACCGTCAGCGGATGCTACCATTCCAGGGATTTCTAACACCTCACAACCGCCTTTCTATTCGGATTGCGTTTGGTGGTCATCGCGCCCCAATAAGCTAAGGCGCATGCTTCTATCAACTCGGCGCTTGCTTCGTCTGTGGACTCGAAACCGAAACCGCCGTTGTTGCCGATTCGCCGTCTTTTCGTCTTGGTCGCTGAATCGTCTAGTGCAGGCTGTCCGTAGTGCGTTATCTTCCGCTCTTTGACAGCGTTCACGAGCGACGAACACGCGGCGATAACGTCTCGTGTCTGCGGCCTGATAATCATCTTCGAGCTGACGCCCTCGGACAGCAATCGTTCGTTAAGGTTCTGTGCGTTCGATTGACCGTCAATCACGATTTGCGCGGCCTTGTTAGCTCGTGGAGCTAGATTGTCCACGAACCACCCGATGCCATGTGACAGCGATTTAACGTCCACCACGTAGACGAACGGCACGCCATCATCGGGCTTGTAACACGCCGCGAGAGCGCCTGTAGCGCCGTCTGGGGAGAACTTCACCGCATAGACAAGCAGGCCATCGCGCTTCGGTTTGTCCACTTTGCAAGCTTTCCATAACTCTGCGTTTATCACCGTTTCGACAAGCAAGACAACGCTTGTCCACCATCCCAGGCATTCACGTGCAAAGCCGTCTGCACTCATGGTGTCCATCACGTCGTACATGGTGGACTCTTTGATGCGGTAGCCCATTGCAGGATTCGTCAGGTAGACAAGCTCCATGACGGCTTCGCGGTCGCTCATGTCGGGGATTTCGTCAACCGCCCATTCCATCCACCAGATAGATGATTCTTTATCGCTGTGCGCTTCGTCGTGCCAACGCCTGAACTCTGTACCAACGCATTTTGGATTCGGTGGCGTGCCCAAGTAGATCATCTGCGGGTCGCTGTCCACCTTCTCAGCATCATCAGCCGCAATCGTCGTAGGCTTCAATGCTTCGAGCTGTTCAGCCGTCAATTCTTGCGCTTCATCTACGATGATTACTTGATATGTTTCGCCACGTGCTGCGGAATTGGTGCGCGTCTGGAACTCGATTATGCCGCCTGCATGGAAGTAGCCGTCATCGTCATACCAGTCAGCAAAGTAAATACCCTCGGAGCCATACGCGGAATAGATGCCCTTGCCATTCGGTTTGAGCATCGCGTAAAAATCAGCATTCGCTTCTAGGAAATTACGTATCTCCTTGAACATCTTGCGCGTTGTCTTGCCATGATGGGCAGAGAACAGTACGCGCTTTCCGAGAATTGCCGCCATGTATATGGCGTAAAACCGTGCCGCGAAGCTCTTGCCGTTCTGACGTGGCTTGCTAATGCATATCGTCTTTGCGGCAAAACTTCCATCTTCGTTTCTCGCGAAGAAAACGTGCAATTCGTACCGCTGTGATTCAAAGAATTCAATGCCGTAATCGCCGAACATGTTGGCTGCATATTCGCCCTCCGTGTACGACCATTCTTTGACTGTTGAAAACGTTGGCTTCTGGTTGCCCTTACGTAGCATCGCCGCGTGCTCGCGCTCGTTCTCTTGCCATTTGCGCCGGGTTCTTGCCAATGTTCGGGTCTGGCAATGCATCCAGCTCGCCCATTACTTCCATCAAGCGTTTAGAGAGCGCCGCAATATCGCGTCCACTCTCGCAATCGTCAATTGCAGCGGCCAGCTTGTCACGAAGCGCAATCAGCGTGTCGCGCCTGCTGTTTTTCCTCGCTGCTTGCACTAGTGTTGCCATTTTTTGCGTCCTTATCTGATGTGGAAATTTCGCACGCTCCATACGGTGCTATGCGAGGGGGCGGGCTTGGCTCAGGCTCCACCCCCAAACCCCAGGGCGATACGATTAAAGAACCTTGCGGGCGCTGCCGTCTGCCCTCCGCGCCTCCAATGGCTCCACAAAATACGACGAAACGGGTTTGAACGTCAACGGCAAAGGCTTATCAGGCAACGCTCCGTTGCGCTGCTTTAATACGACGATCTCACAATCTCGCTCGGTCTTTGCCTTATTGTCGCGTATGTACTTGTCCGCTTCGCGCTTCTGCTTGCTATCCGAAAAACCTTCCAGGTGCTCGGCCATGCCGCGCGGCTGTAACCCCAAAAGGTTGTCCGCGCCGTACTCTATGCCGCCCGACTCTTTGAAGCTGTCCAGGCTGATAACCCCCGAATAGCTCGAACGGTTCAGCGACGATATGCCCCATACGTGCGTGTTCAGGTCGCGTGCCATCTTGCGCAGCTCGCTAACGTTCATGTCGGTGTTGCGCTTGTCGGTGTCGTACCTGACCGATAGGGG
>DMNP01000341.1 GCA_003452695.1 Eggerthellaceae bacterium | reverse complement strand
GTTGATGTTCGTCAGGTTGTACAGCACGACGAACGCCAGAGCAGCCGAGAGCAGCACGATGATGTAGATGAGCTTGTTCATCACGTCGAGCATGCGCTCGTACGTCACGATCTTGTCGGCGACGAAGCTCACCGTGTTCACACCCTCGTTCGAGAGCAGCCGATCGCTGAACGCCGCCGCATCGGCGCCGTCGGCGAGCTTCACGTACGCAAGCGAGCTGTCGGGCTCCTCGCCGAACGCCGCGCGGTAGCCGTCCGGCATGAGGTAGGCGTAATGCCCCAGGTAGTTCTCCGCGATCCCGCCGACCGTGAACGTGCGCGGCGAGCCCTTCGCATCGCCGACGAGGTTCTCCTCGTAAAGCTCCACCGTGTCGCCCACGCGCGCGCCGAGCACGGACGCGGCCTTCTCGGTCAGGACGATGTCCGTGCCGTCAGGCGATATGCCGGCGCCGGTCTCGCGGTCGCGCAGCGTCACGAACTCGGACAGCTCCGAAGGGTCGGACGGCACGATGACCTCGATGCGCAAGTCGTCGCCAGGACCATGCGCGATGAGGTTGAAATCATTCACGAGCAGGTACGATTCGACGTCCGACTCGCGAAGCGCCCCGATCACCGAGTCGCGCTGCTCGTCGACGTCGTCCTCGTCCATGCGCACGACGGCGTCGTAGTTGATGAGCTCCTCGTACTGGTTGGAAACGATGCCGCCGATGGCGTCGCGCAGCCCGAACCCGACCATGAGCAGGGCCGTGCACCCGGCGATGCCGACGACGGCCATGAAGAACCGCCTCTTGTAGCGAAGCAGGTTGCGCGCCGTCACCTTATGCGAGAAAGACATGCGCGACCACAGCGGTCGTATGCGTTCCAAGAAGATGCGCTTGCCCGCCTTCGGAACGCGCGGCAACATGAGCGCCGCCGGCTTCTCGCGCAAGCTCGCCGCCACCGCGCCCCACGTGGCCAGCGCCGTCACCCCCACCGACAGTCCCGCCGCTTTTGCGGCGATGAGCGGGTCGATGGGCAAGGGGACGCAGGGAATGGCATAGCTTACCTGATACGAGGTAAGGATGAACCACGGCAGCAGCTTTCCAAGCGCCACGATGCCCGCGGCGCTGCCAATGCCGCTTGCCAGAACGCCGTACACCAGGTATTTGGAAGTGATGCGCGCCGGCCCATAGCCAAGCGCCTTGTGCGTGCCGATGACCAGCCGCTCTTCGTCGACCATGCGCGTCATGCTCGTCAGCGACACAAGGGCTGCCACCAGGAAGAACATAAACGGCAGGAACGTCGCTATCTGCGTGATGCCGTCCGCATCCGACGACAGCTGGGCTGCGCCGGCGTTCTTGGAACGGTCCAGGACGAACACTTCGGGGCCTTCGATGTCGTCGATATCGGCCTGGGCGTCGGCCAGCTCGGCTTCCGCGTCGGCGAACTTCTCGTCGGCCTCGGCGCGCCCTTCTTCGTATTCGGCCAGGCCATCGGCATATTCTCGCTCGCCATCCTGATACTCGGCATAGCCGCTGTTGTATTCCGCAAGGCCGCTGTAGTATTGCGAGCGCCCCTGGCGCAGCTGACTCCAACCGCTGTCCAACTGGGACCGCGCGCTGTCCATCTGGGCCTGTGCCGCATCCAGCTGGGTCCGGCCTTCTTGCAGGGCAACAACCCCTTCATCCAGCTGCGCAAGCTTCTGTTGCAAGTCGGCCAGCTGAGATTGCACCTCGTTCCTTTGCTCCTGCAATGCGGAAAGCTGCTCTTGCGCCTTGCCGCGCTGCTCCTTAAGCGAGGCTTCCTGGGCTTTCGCATCCTTCAATTTCCCCTTTAACTCGGCAAGCTGGGCCTGCGCCGCCTTCAGCTGGGCCTGGGCAGCAGCAATCTGGGCTTTGCCGGCACCTGCGGCCTTCGCCTGCGCAAGCGCCTTCTCCGCCTGGGCAACACCGGCGCTTGCCTGCGAGATTCCCCCTTCCAGCTGTGCGACGCCAGCCTGGGCCTGCTCTATTCCCGCATCCAGCTGCGCGATGCCCGATACTGCTTTCTGGATGCCTTCGTCCAGCTTCGCAATGCCATCCTCGGCCTTGGCGATTCCCGCGACCAGCTGCTTGCGGTTGGCCGCCACGTCGCCCATGCCCGCAACCTGCTCTTCCAGGGCTGCTCGCTGGCGGTCCAGTTCGGCCTTGCCGGCGGCCCAGTCCGACTCGCTACGCTGCATCCGCACTTCGCTGGACCAGAGCCGCCCTGCACCCGCGTCCACGTCCGCCTTGCCGGCTGCCAAATCCGCCTGGGCGTCGTCCAGTTCCCTGCGCGCGTCGGCCAGCTCGGCTTCCGCATCGGCCAGCTCGGCTTCCGCGTCGGCCCGTTCGCGCTCGTAATCGCTGCGGACATCGTCCAATTCCCGTTGGGCATCGGCGCGCACGCGTTCCCAGCGGGCCTGGCCGATGGCAGCAGCCTCGTCGTTCACCCGCCGCTTCACTTCGTTCACCGCGTCGTCATAGGCGGCGGAGCCCCATGCCTTGCCCTCCGCACCTTCGACCTTCAGATAGGCAATCGAATACGGCAGGTCGTCGTCGAAGGCGTCTTCGCCCACGAACAGGTACAGATCCAACTGGCCCGTTCCCAGCGACGTCGTGCCCAGCATGGCCGAAGAGGCATACGCCGCAGAATTCACCAGGCCCGCCACCCTGAAACGTGTTTGCGCGAACACGTCGCGCACGCCCTGTTCGCCCCCATCGGGCGCTGCACCACCCGAAACCCGTTCCACGCGAACCTGGTCGCCCACATGTATGCCCAGCTCGTTTGCCGCACGCGCTGCGACAACGCATTCGCTGCGCCGCTCGGGCCACGCGCCTTCGACCAGAATAGGACGGTTAAGGTATGCGGGGTCTTCGCTTAGAGCGGTAACCCCATCTGACGTGTCGGAATCGCGTGCCGCCTGCATCGGCAGCGATTCCACGCACGCGGCAAAGCTGCTCTCGCCCACAAGCACCATGGCATCGCTGCGCCGCTCGGGCATGACGGCTGTAACCCCTTGCACGGCGCCCAGGTCGGCTATGCTCTCGTCGTCCAGCCCCAACGTTGACACCACGCTGATGTCGTACAGATTGGCCCCGTCGAAGAATTCGTCCCCGGCAATGCGCATGTCGGGCGCAGCCATGCGCAATCCGGAATAGACGCCCGCCCCGAGCAAGGAAATGATTGCAATGGCAGCGAAGCGCCCCGCCGACTGGGCGATGGATCGCACAAGTTCCTTGTTGAAAGCATTGGCCATCTGCGGTCCCCCTGCTTGCGGGCGCCTGGACCGGACGTTTTCGCGCCCGGTCCCGCAATCGCATTGGCGGAGATGCGTGCGAATCGAACACACCCGAGACGTTCTGCGCGCCCCACAACGGCTTTGAAGGCCGCGGGGTCCACCAGGACCCATCCATCTCCGCTCTCCATACTACCACCCCGCGCCCGTATTCGGCCCGTCCATGCGCCGAATGGCAGGGGGATGCGGGGGCCTCGGTTACCGTCCACAGCCTGGCCGGGAGGCCCGCCCTGGGCATGGGGTGAGGGCGATTCTGCAGGCACAAGCTTCAAATAATTCTATTGTTAGCCGATAGCCTTGCCCGAATCCCCCTGCCCGGGGCGGGCCTCCCGGCCAAGCCGTGGGCAGCAACTCGTCCGCCTCTGCGCGCGGCAGCCGGGTGGCCGCACGCAGGTTCCATCATACACGCTTGGTATAGAATGCCACCCATGGATGCATACACCGCACATATGCTGAACGGGCTTACGGCATCGTTCTACGCAGAGCACGCGTCGTCGTTCTCGGCCACGCGCGACCACCCGTGGCCCGGCTGGGAGCGCGCCTGGACGAATGCCTTGCGCGCATGCGGCACGGTGTGCTCGGTGCTGGACGTTGCCGGCGGCAATTTGCGTTTCCGGGCGTTTTGCCGCGAACGGGGCCTGGCATCCGCAGCGCGCTACCATGCGGTCGATTCGTGCCGTGCGCTCCTGCCCGGATCGGAGGAACCGGTCCCCCAGGGCGAACCGGTCCAGCTCGGCCAGCAGGGCGAACCTGGCCTGTCGAACGCTTCGAGCGGTTCGGGCGAACCGTGCCAGCCGAACGAACAAACCGCTTTCGCCTTTCACGAGGCGGACGTCACAAGCGCCCTGTTGCAGGGCCGCGACCCCCTGCGCGATCTGGCCATCGCTCCATGCGATCTCGTGGCGTGCTTCGGGTTCGCGCATCATGTGCCCGGCGCCCGCGCGCGCACCGCGCTGCTGGAAAGCCTGCTCGGTGCATGCCGTCCGGGTGGCGCGGTGGTCGTGTCGTTCTGGCAGTTCGACTGCGACGACCGCTTCGCCCGGAAGGCCCAACGCGAGACGCAGGCCGCGCTCGCTGCTTTGGAATGCAACCTGCATCTGGACGAAGGCGACTACCTGCTGGGATGGAAGAACCAGCCCGGCGCCCATCGCTATTGCCACAGCTTCTCGGACGAAGAGCTGGATGCGCTCGCCGACCACGTGGCAGGACGCGCCGTGCTGTTGGACCGCTATCGCGCCGACGGTCGAACGGGCACCATGAATTCCTACCTCGCGTTCTCGCCCCGTGTATAATATTGCGGTCACCTTTCGCGGGCCGCGCAAACGGGCCCGCTTGCCCGATCGTTTCCGAAGGAGCAGCTGTGAGAAACAACCGCGTGTACATGCAAATCGACGCTGTGGACAAGCGCCAGGACTTCAATCTCTGGTATGCCGATGGCGATGTGTTCCTTACCGTGAAAGCCGATTGGACCAAGGAAAACGACAAGGTGGCCATCTTCAACCGCATGGGCGGCGAAATGGCGCGCATCCGCTTCGACCCGCATACGCTCGTGTACTACGTGGGCGTAGAGCGCTACGAATACGAGCTGCACACCTACACCCTGTTCGAGCACTACTTCTTCAAGGGCATGCTCTGGGATATCGTCGGTTCGCTGCAAACGCCGCCGCTCGATTTCCACAACACGGGAACGGGCAAGTTGGACGCCCGCATAAGCCACGTGAAGTTCAAGGACAAGGGCCGTTGCCTGGAGATAAAGGTGAAGGACCTTTCCAAGCTGCGCATTGCCGCATGTTGCGTCATCGCCATGGCCATAAAGGAAAGCTACCGCGGCAAGAGCGAAGGCGAGCCGTTCGAGGAAACGGGCCTGAAGAAGTGGATTAACCGCATAAAGACGAACAAGGGCATTACGTACGAAGAGCTGCTTGCCCAGCGCGCCGCCGAAGAAGGGGAGCGCACGGCATCCGAGACTTCAGGCGCGAACAGCACGGGCGCGTAATCGGCAGCTGCCCGCGGCCCGGCCGGCGTCCGGGACGGGAAGAGGGGATTCGGGCTTGGCTTCGG
>DMNP01000135.1:236-7229 GCA_003452695.1 Eggerthellaceae bacterium | reverse complement strand
GCACGCACGGCATCGTCAACCGCCTCGTGGCGGAAACCATCGACGAGCTCGGCATAGAAGGCGAGACCATCGGCGTTTCGCCCGTCGGTTGCTCGGTCATGATGTACGACTTCTTCAACTGCGATTTCCTGGAAGCAGCACACGGGCGCGCGCCCGCGGTGGCGACGGGCGTGAAGCGCGTGCATCCCGACAAGGTCGTGTTCGCCTACCAGGGCGACGGCGACCTGGCGTCCATCGGCATGGCCGAGACCATCCACGCGGCCACGCGCGGGGAGCACATCACCATCATCTTCATCAACAACGCCATCTACGGCATGACTGGCGGCCAGATGGCCCCGACCTCGCTGCCGAACCAGATTACGCAGACCTCTCCCTATGGGCGCGACGTGTCCACTGCGGGATACCCGGTTCGCGTGTGCGAGCTGCTCAGCTCGCTCGACGGCGTGGCCTATTTGGAGCGCGTCTGCGTCGACAGCCCCAAAAATATCCGCAAGGCGAAGAAAGCCATCCGCAAGGCGTTCCAGAACCAGATAGACGGCATCGGCTATTCGCTCGTGGAAGTCGTGTCCACGTGCCCCACCAACTGGGGCATGACGCCCACGGACGCCTTCGAATGGATGCGCCAGAACATGCTGCCGTACTATCCGCTCGGCGTGTACCGCGACGTCGTGTCCGAAGGATACGCCAACGCGGCCGAGGCCGCTGCCGCCCGCGCGAGCGAGTGCCCCATAGCAATGGCTGAAAACCCGCAGCTGGCGGAGCTTCCTTCGAAAGCGAAGGTGGAAGATGCCATGAGCCAGGCCCAGGGCAAGCCCTATTCGACGGGCGGCGCCGTGGAAGGAGGGGATCGCTAATGCAGGAGATGCGAATCGTCCTGGCGGGATTCGGCGGCCAGGGATTGCTCTTCGCGGGCAAGGTCATAGCCTACGCGGGACTGCTCGAAGGGCGCGAGCTTTCGTGGCTTCCCAGCTACGGCCCCGAAATGCGCGGCGGAACCGCCAACTGCTCGGTCACGCTGTCCGACGATCCCATCGGCAGCCCGCTCGTGCTCGACCCCAACGTGCTCATAGCCATGAACCAGCCATCCTTGCTGAAATTCGAGGACACGGTCACGCCCGATGGCATCATGCTGGTGGACACGTCGCTCGTCACGCGCCTGCCCGAACGCAGCGACGTGCGGGTCTGTGCGCTGGAGGCCACCAACATGGCCGAAGAGGCCGGCTTGAAGGGCCTGGCCAACATCGTGCTCGTGGGCAAGCTGCTTTCCGAGCGCCCCTTCTGCAGCGAGCAGACCATCGAGGCGGCCATCCGCAAATCGGTCCCGCCGCGCAAGGCCGCGCTCATCGATAAGAACCTGCAGGCGCTGAAGCTCGGCATGCAAGCGTAGCCGCCTTCGCGCTCGCGCAGCAACAAACGCCCCCACTCCCGACCTCTTGAACGGGTCGGGAATGGGGGCTTCCTGTTTTCAAGGCGATGCGCCGCCTCCGGAAAGCGGCGGGCGAGGGGGCACATCGTCGGTGCGCACGGCACGGCCCTGCGCGGAAGACCTTTTCTGCTATTATGCTATACGTTTTTCATACGGTCCGAGGACGGAGTCATGATGCTGCACCTTGCATTCGACAAAACTGCGAAAACAACGAAATGCCTCGCCATCGCCGCCGCTGCCGTGCTGGCGCTCCTGCTTTCCCTTTCGATGGGCGCGGGATCCGCGTTTGCCGATTCGCCGCTGGCGGTTGGCAGCCTAGGGGGCGCGTCGCTGGAATCGCAGGCAGCGCAGAAGGTTTCGGGCGCGACGGTTTCGGTTGCCGCGAAGATGCAGGGGAAGAGATGGCAGGAGCCCGTTGCCGCGGGGGCAACGTCGGGCAAGGAAGGTGGGAACCTGAAGCTGCAGGCCCTGAACATGCAGCTCGGCGGCACCGCTCTAACAGGGGATATTAAGTATCGCCTGTGCATTGAGAACGAGGGGTGGACGAAGGCCGCGAAGAACGGAAACGTCGCTGGCCACGTCGACCGGAAAAAGAGCGTCGTCGCATTGAAGGCATGGCTTGCAGGCGAGGTGAAGACGCACTACGACGTGTTCTACCGCGTGTATCTGAAGGGCGTGGGCTGGACTAGCTGGGCGAAGGGCCGCGGAATCGCCGGCGCCGAAAACGGCAAGGCGGCCATCCAGGGAGTGCAGGTCGTCCTTTCGCCCAAGACGGCCCGTGCGGCGGGCAGGAGCGCGAAAGCGGTCAGCGTGCGCTACGACGCCCATGTCGAAACCGACGGGTGGCAGCAATGGGTGGCGGACGGCCAGACCGCAGGCACCGAGGGCCGCGCGTTGCGCATCGAGGCGCTGAACGTGCTCGTCAGCACGGGCAAGTTCAGGGGTGGCGTGATATACCGCGCCCACGTGCAGGACATCGGCTGGCAGCGCTGGAAGAAGGACGGCGGAATGGCGGGCACCATGGGGCAAGGCCTGCGCATGGAAGCCGTGCAGATGAAGCTGACCGGCGCCATCGCCAAGCGCTATTCCATCTACTACCGCGTGCACGTGGAAAACATCGGCTGGCTGGACTGGGCCAAGGACGGGCAGAAGGCCGGCACGTCGGGCGCGGGGTTGCGCATGGAGTCCGTTCAGGTGAAGGTGCTGAAGAAGACCGCGAAGGCCCCGGGCTCCACGGCCGTTCCCTATGCTGCGGGCAGATGGCCCCTGCTCGAGGCGCAGTACCGTACGAACACCAGCGTGAACCAGCTGCTCGAAGTGCGCTATACCGGCGGCTCGAACGCCCAGGTGTACTTGCGTCAGCGGGCGGGCACGGCATGGAAGACCGTGCTTGCGTGTTCCGGATACGTCGGAAGGCTCGGCATCGGCCAGGCGCGCGAATGGGTTGCGCGCACGCCCGAGGGCGATTTCGGCATAACGGGGGCTTTCGGCATCAGTCCGAACCCGGGCGCCAAGCTGCCTTACGTGCACGTTACCGACGACCTGTACTGGTGTTCGGATCCGCAATGGTACAACCAGCTGATCAGCGTGAACGACCACCCGCATGCCTGCACGGGCGAGCATCTCATCGACTATTGGCCACATTACAAATACGGCCTCTTCTTCGACTACAACCAGAATCCCGTCCGGTTGGGCGCCGGTTCGGCCTTCTTCTTCCACTGCACGGGTGGCGCACCCTACACCGCCGGCTGCATCGCGGTGTCCGAGCCGAACATGGTGACAATCGTCCGCACCGTCACCTCGGGCGCGCGCCTGCTCATCTTCCCAAACTAGCTGTATCAAGGGCTCGTGTGTCAAGAGAAACGTCCCCTTGACACACAACACACGCGCCTTCTGGTTTTCCCAAGCTAGGCGATGCGCTACCTGGGTGGAGATGTGTGAGGGTATGTTCCCATCGGGTTTCACGAAATCACCCGCGCTGTCCCATTGTTGTTCTGTGACCATGTCGTGAGCATGCTGTCATTGTCATTCGCGCGATGCTAAGATAATCGGGTTATTCGACCAGATGGAGTGTATATGAGCAAACGTGTAGACGTAATGCCCGTACGGGCGTTCGTGGTCGCTGCAATGCTTGCTGCAGCATGCATGCTGCCGGGTGTCGCGTTCGGTGCGCAGGACAAAGTCGCGGTTGGCGACGAGACCAACGCCGCCAAGGCAACTCAGGTGCAGACGGCTTCGAAGGGGAAGGTGCCTGCAACCGAGAAGCAAACAGTTCAAGGAAGTGCTGCCACGGGTGGCGCGAACGACGCTGGGGGAAGCGCCGGCGCAGTGCAAGGCGCGCAGCAGGAACCAGCGCGTGGGAACGACGGGGGAACCGTTGCCGAGACGGCTTCTCGCACGGTGAAACCGGCGCAGTCCGGCGCTCCTGAAGGAACGGCCGCTTCGAACACGGTTGCATCTGGATCCACGAAGCGGGCCGACACCGCTTCCGCAAAGGATTCCGCTTCCGCTTCGCGCCAGAAATCGGGTGGCAAAGCTTCGCAGGGCATTTCTGCCGACAACGCCAAAGCGAAGGCGGTTGCGAACGAGGCTTCCCCGAAGGACGCGAAGCAGGGCAGGGGCACTGCTTCGAACAAGGCCTCCCAGACCGCGAAGGGCGCATCCGATGCCAGGTCGGTGGGGTCTCGATCCAAGAAGGACACGACAGCCGGCACCGTGGAATCCCAGGCGAAGCGCAAGGCGCAGGTGCTCGTGCGCGGACGTGTGCAGAACGACGGCACGCAGGCTTGGGCCAAGGCGGGCGTCGGCTCTTCCAAGACCGCTTTCGTAGGCACGTCTGGCAAGGGACTGCAGCTTCAAGCGCTGTGGATGAAGCTGGGTTCCGCGCTTGCGGGGTCTATCCAGTACCAGGTGCACATGGCCGGGTTCGGTTGGCAAACGCTGCGTTCGGACGGCACCATGGCGGGCACCACTGCAAACGGCCACCAGATAGAGGCGCTGCGCATAGCCCTTGTCGGCGACGTGTCGAAACGCTACAACATCGTGTACCGCTCCCATGTGCAGGACCAGGGATGGCAGGCATGGAAGAGCAACGGCGCCCTTTCCGGCACCACGGGCAAGGGGCTGCGGCTGGAAGGCCTGGAAATCTACCTGAAGAAGAAGGCGAAGATTGCCGACGACCAGGCTGCCGGCATCGTGGGGCTCGTCTACAACGGGCGCGTTCAGAACGGCAAGATGGGGCCCGGTCTGGAAAACGGGCAGATGGCCGGAACGACGGGCCAGTCGATTCGCCTGGAGCAGATAAAACTCAGCCTGAATCAGGGCAGCTATGATGGCAACCTGAAGTTCCGCGCACATGTGCAGAACTTCGGTTGGGATGCGAAATGGTCGCAGAGCGGCGATACGGTCGGCACGACCAGCAACGCGCTGCGCCTCGAGGCGCTGAGGATAAAGCTGACCGGCGCAATCTCGAAGGCCTACGACGTGCAATACCGCGCGCACGTGCAGAACCAGGGCTGGCAGCCGTGGGTGTATAACGGCGGCGTCGCCGGTACCACGGGCAAGGCGCTGCAAATCGAGGCGCTGCAGGTAAGGATGGTGAAGAAGGGCGCCAAGGCCAGCGTGGCCGACGGCACCTATGTCATGACCCTGGGCTCGAACGCCAACCGCGAACTGTTCGCGCGCGGGTCTGCCATGAGGACCCGCGATTTCAACAAGGCGGAGCAGACTGCAAAGGTATACGTCCGCAACGAGCGGGGCGGCATCACCATCCAGTCCGTCTCGAACGGCGGCTTCCTCACCGATTCCGGGTCCACGGCGCTCGCATCGTGGATGAAGAAGCCGGCGCGGCAAGTATGGCAGCTTACGCGCAACGGGGGGCTGGTGCTTACCAACAAGAAGACCAAGATGGTCCTCGGCCTGAAACGCGGCGCTGCCGCCACGGGCAACAAGGGCGCCACCTTCGTCTTCACTCCCACCTACCTGCTGAACGACGGCACGTTCTATTTCCACAACGCCGCGCACGACTGCGTGCTCGATGTGGTGAATGCGAGCTGGGATAGCGGTGCCAACGTTGCAGTGGCCGGGAAGAACGGCGGTGGCAACCAGGTGTTCACGCTTACGCGTAAGGGCGGCAATTGGTACACCATTGCAAACGTCATGACGGGCATGTCGCTGGACGTGGCCGGCGGCAGCAAGAGCGAAGGCGCGAACATCCGCCAATGGACCACGAACGGGAGCGTTGCGCAGCAGTGGAAGCCGGGCATCGAACGCGATGGAAAGCTCTATTTCGTGAACCGTGCATCGGGCAAGGCCATTACCGCCACGCATGGCGGCGTGGCGACGGCGAACATGGCAAGCTACACCTACAAGGCCGCTGCCACCCAGAAGTTCACGCTGGAAGCGGGCTCGTGGAGCTTCACCGGCAATGCCGAACTGGACAAGTACGTCCTGAAGATTGCCAAGCAAAACGGCAACGACCTGCGCCGCTGCTTCAATTGGATGGGCACGCTGCGCCATGTGCAGGCGGTGGACGGCCGCACGCAGCGGGGCATCGTAAGCGACAGCGTGCTGAACAGCTATGCGATACATGCTGCGCGCGAGAGCAAGGCCGACTGCTATGTGGATGCGGCGTTGTTCTGCTGGCTGGCGCGTGCCTGCGGCGAGAAGGCGAATATGCGCGCTGGCGGATGCCCGAGCGCGAGCGGCGGCACGGTGCCCCATGGCTGGACCGAAATCTACCGGGGTGGCGCAACGTATGTGTGCGACCCGAACCTGAATCGCGACCTGCCCAGCTACAACTGGTACATGATCACCTATTCAAGCTCGCCGGTAACCTATGCGCTGTGGTAGGGCAAAAAACGTAACGAGAAACGAAAGCAGGGTCTATACGATGGCACACGTTAAAACAGTCGCGATGGCAGCCGTGCTCGCACTTTCAATTGCTCCCCTGGCGCTTGCCGGATGTTCTTCGGGTTCGGCGTCTTCGTCGAGCGCCTCTTCCGAGTCCACGAGCATGCAGCAGCCGGCATCGTCTGAATCAGCATCCTCGTCTGCAGCCTCTTCGTCTGTGAGCGTCGAATCGGTGGGCCAGCAGACGGCCGGTGCGGCCACTTTCGAACTTGCAAACAAGACGGGCAAGGCCATAACGGGGCTGTCCGTTAAGGCCACGACGGCAACCGAGTATCCCGCAAGCCTGCTGGCAGGCGGCAAGAGCATCGAAAACGGCACGACCGTGCAGCTGAATTGCCCGGCAATCGATGCGCCTGCGGCCAGCGCTTCGTCCGCATCGGCGGCTTCTTCGGGCGCCGTTGCGCTGAACGCAACGGCCGACATTCGTCTGGACATGTCCGATGGCAGCACCTACGTGCTGCATCAGGTGGTGGTAGACGACGTGAAGGACGCATCGGTGCGCGTTACCGACGGCATCGCCTATATGGAATACACCAGCAAGACCGACGGCAAGCCCGTTTCGATGCTCGAGGCCGAAAAGGCAATCGCCGCGCAGGCTTCTGGTGCGGCAGGGGCTGCAGCAGCAGGGGCCGCGGGAGCTGCGGGAGCAGCAGCGG